>CAUZQN010000246.1:0-5287 GCA_963581605.1 uncultured Binatia bacterium (SeqCode) | reverse complement strand
ACGAAGCCGATCTCATAGGCGCGCTGGGCGCTAACCGGATCGCCCGTCATGAGAATTTCGAGCAATACCTTTTGCGGAATCATATGTGTGAGCGGAACTGCCCAAGGCATGCCGCGCCCGACTTTGGCCTCGGTGATAGCAAAGCGTGCGGTCTCAGCGGCCACAACAATGTCACACATTTGCACCAGCGCCCAACCGCCTGCATACGCGACCCCGTTCACCGCCGCGATTACCGGCTTGGTGACGTGAACGTTCACGTTGAGGGTCGGCAAGAAATTGCGCGGCAGCACGCCTAGCTTCTTCTGTGACATCTCCTTCAGATCCGCTCCAGCGCAAAAGGCTTTGTCTCCTGTGCCAGTGAGGATCGCGGCACGCGCCTCGGTGTCTTTTTCAAAACGTTCCCAGGCCGCAAACAACCCCTCACGCACGCCGATATTGATCGCGTTGCGCGACTCGGGGCGGTTGATGGTGATAATGACAACGCGTCCGCGATTCTCGTACAGGATTTCTTCCGACATGGGTGTCCCCTTTTTCTTCTGGCCTAGGCGAGCCCGCTCACTTTGCGCCCGGCCCGAGACCTGGTGGCCACTGTGGGTGTTGTGGCAGATCGTCAGAGATGGTGAACCAGGATACCTGGTTTTCTGTGTACATGTGACCGACAATGGTCAAGGCTGGATCTCCATCCAAGGTCCCAGCCGGAATGGCCGGCGTGTCGTCGCCAGTTTGGCCATGAATGAGAATATGGGTCCCGCAGCGTTCACAGAATTCGCGATATGCATTTGGTGAGGATTCGTAGGGCTTGAGCAGTTCTTTGCCTTGGACCCAGACAAGTTGACTCGGTCGAGCAACAACGTGGGTTGAAAAGGCTGTGCCGTGGGCTTTGCGGCACATAGCACAATAGCAATGGATCGCGTTGAGATGCTTCCGTTGAATTTCATATCGAATCGATCCGCACAAACAGCCACCGGTAAATGTCATCATGTCCCTCCTTGTTACGTTGGTTAGCATTGCCGATAGGTGCAAGCTAGTTGCGGATGGCCTAGAGATGCCACGAGAACGGCCAGCCTCCCCTCGCTCCCCGAACTGAAGGGTGGTAATTTTCTGCATCACGTGGAAAGAAGGCAGATATGGATCCCGAACAGATTCTCCAATTTTGGTTTGCCGATTCGACCGCTGATGCGGACAAAGCCAAAGAGCGCTACGCGTTCTGGTTTAAAGCTACGCCTGAGATCGATATAGCCATCCAGACACAATTTGCTGATCTTGTTTCCCAGGCACAGGCCGGTGGACTGGAGTCATGGCAGGCTGCCCCGTGCTCATGGCTGGCCCTGATCATCCTGCTCGACCAATTCCCGCGTAATCTCTATCGCGGAACCGCTGCAGCCTTTGCCAGCGATTCTCTGGCGCAACACGTTGCCCAACGGGGATACCGTCTGTCCTTCCCATCAAATCTGAGTGTGATTGAGCACACGTTCTGCCTTATGCCTCTGCAACACGCGGAAGACCTTTCCCTACAAGAAGAGGCGGTGCGTCGGGGTAAGGAACTGCTTGCCCAGGCTGCGCCCGAGTGGCAAGGGCAGTTAGAGGAATTTCAAGGCTCCGGACGGAAACACCTTGCTATCATCCAACGTTTTGGCCGGTTCCCGCATCGGAATGTGATTCTCGGACGGGAGTCCACGCCGGAGGAGCAGGAGTTTCTAGACTCTGGGAGTGGGTCGTTCGGTCAAGCACCGAAGAGGTGAGCACCTTCTACCGACTACCGATCTTGCGATCGTTTGCTATATGGCTCTTAGCCTCCTACAATTTCATTGAAGCCTTCGATAGCTTGGGCGAGTGCTTCAGGTGGGACTTTGCCTATTCTTCTACCAATTCGCTCTACTGATAAGGTCCGGATCTGACTCATCTTTATCCAGGATTGTTTTGGTAGCCCAGGCGAGTGGAGTTCCATTGTGAGAGGAAACCCTGCTCGCTGTGGTTGACTCGTGAGGGCCATGGCAATCACTGTTCCCGAGCGTTCATTAAAAATATCTTGGCTCAGAATGAGGACTGGTCGCCGCCCGGATTGTTCTCGTCCTCGTACTGGATTCAGGTTGGCCCAACGGATTTCGCCTCTCAGTATTCGGGCCATTCTTTTGCATCCTCAACCAGCCCTTCGTCTGCTAACGCTTGCTCAAACTGTTGGTCGAGCTTCTGACATTCACGGGCCAGACGGCTTCGGTCGAATCGTTCGAGTTTTTCCCTTACCGCTTCTTGGATAATTTTGCTGCGGCTTGGAAAAACTTGGGTTTGGACAAGTTGATCTAAGCGGGTCAATAATGACTCATCGAGGCTAATGGCGATTTTTGAAGCTCCCATATATTTCTCCTAGTATGACTTTAAGTCATACTAGAGAATTCTACAAGTCAGCAGCGGACGGGAGAGCTTGATCCTTGCGCTCATCCAATGCTATTGCTTGCTTCGCTCAAGGAACGTTCATTCTTCTGTGCTTTTGAAGGAGGCTTATCATGTCGGCATATTTTATTCTCACCCAAACGATTACCGATCCCGAGAAGTATCAAAAAGAATATATCCCCGGGGTGCTGCCTTTTCTGGCGAAACACAAGGGTGAAGTCATTGTGGCCGACTTTGAGGCCACGCCAATGCAAGGCGACCCTGCCAAAGGTGTGGTCGTTTTGAAATTTCCGTCTGAGCAAGCGATTCGGGATTTTATAGATGACCCGGACTACAAGCCGGCCAAGGACCTGCGTCTAGCGATCACGACGAACGCCAACGCCGTCATGGCACCCGAATTCAAGCCGCCGCAAAGCTGAGTATGACTCGGCTGGTCCTGCTCAGAACCACCACTGGGGTGAAGCTCCGATAATGTGTGCCAGTTCGGCATAACCCTCACTCCGGGGATGGGCTCCGTCGTTTTCCTTGACTTCCTGCTTGTACTCTTCGTTTGCAACGAGTGCAGGCAGGACCGAGATGTAGGGAACGTTTAATTCGTTTGCAAGGTGAGAGAACGTCTCCGAAAGCACGTGGATGCGTTCGTTATGAGCAGCGTCAACCACAGGCGGAGGGCCGACCCACAGGACTGTGCACAGTGTCTGGGCTTTCTGGAGCATGAGACGAGCGTTGTCCAACGATTCCTGCAGAAGAACTCGTTGGGTACCATTCTCAATCACGGTGTCGTTCACCCCAAATGAAAAAACAACACGGCAGTCAACTGATGCTAAGGACTCGGGCAGTCTCTGAGTACACTCTTCCTCCCAGCGCTGCAGAATGTCGCGGCTCGTATTTCGTCTGATCCCCAAATTGTAATACGTAATCGATAAGCCCTTGGCCTGCGCTGCTGCGCACAGCCGGCCGGCCCAGCCGAGGGCGGCCTCGTCGCCAGTGCCATTTACGAATGAGTCACCGACAAAGCAGATGCGGATGTCTTGACTCACACCGCACTCTTTATAGGTTAAGAATCTCGCGATCTATTGCCGCCCGCACATGACACGGGCTGCCGGCCATTTCTGAAATGCGTAAGTCAGCGGCAACGCTGGCCAGCATAGCAGCTTCTGTTTGATTGACTCCAGCTCGGTCAACTAAGAGACGAGAAAGATCCTCTAATGCTCTCCGAGCTGCGACTTCGACCGTTTCGCCATCTCCCATAGTGAGGACTTCATCTTTGGTAATAACGAGTGGACGCTGAAGCTGTAATTCTGGTGCGATGCGACACCGCAGCGTTACCTCTGCCGCAATTTCAACAGCCGAAGCAGTTGCTTCTCCGTCTCCCATTCTGGCGTGGACGTCTTCTATGGTGAGCATTCCGCCTTCGACACTCACGGGCAGAAATACGGTGGAACCGGGGCCAAGCTGACTATTACTGAGTTGGCCACCAAAAGTGCCGACGGCGTTACTCGGAAGTGCCTCACCAGAAGGAGCGAGGCCGATTTTACTGACATTGGGAATAAACGGCAGGCTGATGGTGTCGCTGTAGCGAATGCGATTACCCTCAATCGGCACAACCTTCTTGCAGAACTCGATTTGATCTTTGAGTAATCCATAACCCGGAATCGCAATCACATAACCAAAACCCTGTGTGGGACGGATGTCCAAGACTTCGACCGCCAGTGTCTGACCAGGCTGAGCACCTTCTATGCAAACCGGCCCTGTCATGACGCTGAGTTGCTCAACCGGCCACTTCGCCCCATCGTTCCAGTCTTTGAAACGATCATTGGTTTCCATCACAAATACTTCGCCAGGCTGCACACGGGCAGCCGGCGGATGAGTGGCATCGAAGGTACGGACGATGTGGTCTTTAGTGATGGTTTGCATAGCGTCTTTACTCCTTCGAGTGTTTGGCAGCTTGTAACGCCTCATCCTCTCGTTTTAAGCTACCGTCAATAACAAAAGGTCCGAACGGTAAGAGCGCGGCCATGAGAATGCGGCCTGCTTTCTTCAGATCCCAGCCGGCAGCGTCTTTTGCGTTGAGCAATACACCACAAAACCATATAAACAGGACGCCATGAATCAGACCGACGACTCGCACCGGCAGGGGCTGTCCCCACATATATTTAAGCGGCATGGCGATGCCGAGGAGAATGAGAAACGATATGCCTTCTAAACGGCCAACTAAGCGAAGTCGTCCGATGGGTGTGTGTGTCATAGTTGCTCTGTCGATTTCATGAGGTTCCCGAATCAAGGCGTAGGTCGGATTAGGGTAGCGTAATCCGACACTCTATGCTCGGTGCGCAGGGCGCACCCTACTGTTCTTCCTGCTCTGTCTGCTCTTTTTGAACGAGCGCCTGATACATCTCTGGACGCCGGTCAGGCATGAAATCCCACTTTGCTTTGAGTTCTGTAATCGTGCTGAGCTCGATTGTTGCGACAACCAGCTCATCGCCGTCGGTCTGGGCTTTGGCTAATACCTTGCCTTCAGGCGAGATGATTTCACTCCCGCCAATATATTCTGCGCCGTCCTCAACCCCGGCCTTTCCTGCAGCCACAATAAAGAGTTGGTTTTCAATGGCCGCAGCCCGCAGCAGAACTTCTGCCGTTTCATGCCCTTCCTCCCGAGGCCGGCCAAACGTGGGTGTATTGTACGGAATACAGATGAGTTCTGCGCCACCGAGGGCAAGGGCGCGATAGACTTCTGAAAAGCGTCGGTCGTAACAAATCAGCGTACCCAGCTGGACCTTATCCTGGGGCAGGGTTGTGACTGGAAAACCCAGATTCCCCTCGGTAAAATAGCGCTTCTCGAAAATATCGAGCCCTTCCCAGCGCGGCTCAACCACGCCGGGAATATGAGCCTTGC
>CAUZQN010000245.1:0-5297 GCA_963581605.1 uncultured Binatia bacterium (SeqCode) | reverse complement strand
CGACCGCGACGCGCAGCAGGTTCGGCAAGTTCAGACATGACGTATTCTCTACTGTGGAAGCTAGTCGGGATTTCCGCCTTTGTCGTCGGAGCCGCCATTGCCACCGTCTGGATAGCAACCGACTATCTGGCCGCCGACTATTTCATGGTCTTAATGAAGAACTATGGTATCGATCCCACCGACTAACATGGGATGTTTGTTGAGTCGATTCACACCTATCTCATTTGGGCGAGTCTTGCCGCAGTGGGACTTGGCGTGATCTTAAGCTATGTCCTGACACGCCGGGTGCTGACCTCGCTCTTCCAGATGGCTGAGAGTGCCAAACAAATTGCTGCCGGGAATTATACTGTGACGGTGCCGGTCCTGACAAAAGATGAAATTGGTCAGCTTGCGGAAACGTTTAATACCATGGCCATGAGCCTCCAGAGTATTGAGCAACGTTGCAAGACCTTGGTCATCAATGTGGCGCATGATTTGCGCACGCCGCTGACGAATATTCGGGGTTATCTGGAAGCGCTGAGTGACGGCGTGGTGCCGCCTTCCAAAGGGACCTTTGACTTGCTGCAAGAGGAGACCATGCGGCTGGTTCATCTGGTTCATCTGGTTGAAGAGGTGCTGCAACTCGCTCGGGCCGATGCTGCGCGGACTACTTTGCAAACTCAGTCGTGCAACGTCAATGCCTTGATTACGCCGATCCTGGATCTCTTTCAGTCGCGCTTTCTCGAAAAGGGGATTCAGGTGGAAACGGCCTTTGCTCCCGAGATTCATGAGGTCACGGCTGACCCGGAGAAGCTGACCCAGGTGGTACACAACCTCCTACACAACGCGTGGCAATATACCCGGCATGGGGGCAGACTGGAGATTCGAACGGAGTCCGATAACGAACAGGTACGCTTTGTCTTCGCCAATACCGGCGAGGGCATAGCCCCGCAAGACCTGCCGCACATCTTCGAACGTTTTTATAGTGGAGAAAAATCACGCTCTCGAGAACGCGCTGGGACTGGCATTGGCCTGGCTATTGTCAAAGAAGTTATCGAAGCCCATGGCGGAGCGGTGGGCGCGGACAGTTCGTCCCAAGAGACACGGGTCTGGTTTAGCCTGCCATTATAATCTGTCTAATCTGTATTGATCTTTACTGAATCTTTACATTTCCTTTATCTGCGCTTTACACACGCCTTCTATGCTTTCTCATACCGGGCATATCCAGCATGAGAGCAACAGGAGGAAGCCATGCCACGTGCGCAAAAACAGTGCAGAACGAAAGCAGGACAGAACGAGGCTCTCCTCGCCGGCTTACGAGCCCGGGATGAATCTGCCTTTGAACAGATTGTGCGTCGTTATTCTGATAAAATTCTGGCCGTCACGCGGCGCTATCTGCGCAATGAGGACGATGCGCAGGATGCACTACAAGATACGTTTCTATCGGTCTTTCGCGTGATCGATCAGTTTGAGGGCAATGCCCAGCTCTCGACCTGGCTCTACCGTATTGCCAGTAATGCGGCTCTCATGAAACTGCGGACGCGTCGGCGTGGGCCTGAGGAACCGCTCGATATGCATGGCAGCGAAGTCTTTACATACGGAACGCACCTGGATGGTGAAGCCGTCTGGAAAGAACCCGTTGACGTGTTGAATCAGCGTCAGGAGACACGTTCCTTTGTGCACGATTGCATTACCCTTCTGCCTGAGCTGTATCGGACTGCGCTTGTTCTGCGCGATATCCATGAATTCAATACGCAAGAAGTAGCCGATCGTCTTGGGGTGAGCCCAAACGCCGCCAAACTCCGCGTTCACCGAGCCCGCCGAGCCCTGCGCGGCGTTGTCCAAACACGGCTGGCTGAATGTCCTCTGTAGTCCCGTCTATTTAAGTCCCATCTATTTAAGTGTCGTCTGTTACGTGCAAACTTGGCTCTGACACCTCGCGCTGGTAAGATCATTCGACCGGCAACCGAGCGGGTCATAAAACAGCGTCCGGGCAGGGATCTTGACTGTGGGGGGCGAGAAATAGATGTCAAGAAATTGACTCTGAGGCGTAGAGATCTTCTGCTGCCTCTTTCCGAACTGCCGGCCGAACTGTCGGCGGCCTTGACCCATAATTGCTCGTACGCATGAGGTATTTTGTTTGCGGCGGCTTAAGACAGGCCTCGGCCTAAGGGGTGTGGATTGGGGCTAGGCTAGAAAAGGCGACGGATAGGATCGGAGAATATGGCCAGATTACGTTTGCTGATTCGAAAGTAGCTATGCTAGAAGAGAGACGGAGCGGTTTATAAAGCCGATACTGCAGTATCAATAGTACTACGGTATCGATCTGTTCATGTCTCATTCACGACGAACGAGTTCCACGTGGGAACGACGAGGGATGTTATGGAAAATCCATTAGTTGCCGTCCGAAAATTCGGTCAAAGTATTTGGTACGATAATATCCGCCGCAGTCTCATTACTTCTGGCGATCTGAAAGCCATGATTGATCATGACGGATTGCTCGGCATGACGTCGAATCCGGCTATTTTTGAGAAAGCGCTGACCGGAAGTGATGATTATGACCAGCCTATGCGAGCTCTGGTTGAACAGGGCGTGGGCTCAGCGCTGGACGTGTATGAACGGTTGGCAATCCAGGACATTCAGATGGCCGCTGACGTGCTGTCCGACGTGTACCGGAAAACAGAGGGCAAAGACGGGTATGTGAGCCTTGAAGTCTCCCCCTATCTTGCCCATGACACTGACGGGACACTTGAAGAGGCGCGACGCCTGCACGAAATGGTTGACCGGGCCAACGTTATGATTAAGGTGCCGGCAACCAAGGCTGGTGTGCCCGCCATCGCTCAGCTCATAGGTGAAGGGATCAATATCAATGTGACCCTCCTATTCGCGGTTGAAGCGTATGAAGCCGTTGCCGATGCGTATCTGACTGGGTTGGAGAAATTGGCGGCGAACGGTGGTGATCTGAGCAAGGTCTCCAGTGTGGCCAGTTTTTTTATCAGCCGGATTGACGCCCTCATTGATGAGAAGCTGGGTCAGGCCGTTGAGGCCGCACATAATCCTGAGCAAAAGGCAAAGATTGAGGGTTTGCTCGGCAAAGTGGCGATTGCCAACGCAAAAATTGCGTATGCAGTCTATAAGGACCTCACGGCCGGCGAGCGTTGGAAGGCACTCGAAGCCCAGGGTGCCCGGCCACAACGTCTATTATGGGCCAGCACGAGTACGAAAAATCCAAGCTACCCGAAGACGATGTATGTCGACGAGCTGATTGGCCCAGACACGGTCAATACGATGCCGGGTGAGACATTCGAGGCCTTCCGCGCTGTGGGCCAGCCTGAGTCGAAACTCACCAATAATTGGCCGGAAAATCTAGCCGGCGCACGCATGATTATCCAAACCCTGGCCGACGTCGATGTTTCTCTTGAGCAGGCCACCGAGCAGCTTCTGGGCGAAGCTGTACGCAAATTCGTTGAACCGTTTGACGCATTGCTCAGTTCGATTGAACGTAAACGACAAACCATGTTGGGCGCAGATCTGGCCCAGCAGACGTATAGTCTGAATAGCGCTTCCGATCTGGTTGCGGCTAGCCTGAAAGACTGGCGGGCGAGTGGCAAGGTCCGTCGGCTGTGGCAGGGTGATACGGCCTTGTGGTCCAGTACGGATGAGGATCAATGGCTAGGCTGGCTGCATATTGTTGATGAGCAACGTAGTAACGGAAGTCATCTCACCCAGATTGCAAAAGAGATACAGCAGGGTAATTTTCAGCACGTGCTGCTGCTCGGCATGGGCGGCTCCAGTCTGTGTCCCGAGGTCATGAAACGGACCTTCGGGGTTATCGACGGGTGTCCTGAACTCTTGGTCCTGGACTCGACCGTGCCGGCTCAAGTCGAGACGGTTGCGCAAAAGATAGACCCGAGTAAGACGCTGTTTATCGTATCCTCAAAATCCGGTGGCACCACAGAGCCGAATGTCTTCAAACAATACTTTTTTGACAAAGTCCGCCAGGCCATAGGCGCGGACCAGGCGGGCTCTCGGTTTATCGCCATCACTGATCCGGGCAGCGCACTCCAGCAGCTGGCAGAACGGGATCAGTTCCGGGCGGTCTTTCCTGGCATGCCAAGCATCGGTGGACGGTATTCGGCGCTGTCGAATTTCGGCATGATCCCAGCCGCGGTTATGGGCGTAGATGTGTCTCGTTTTCTGGACAGCACTGCCCTGATGGTACAGTCGTGTTCAGCCAGCGTTCCGCCCGAGGTCAACCCTGGTGTTACCTTGGGGGCTATTATGGGCACTCTGGCTCAGCAAGGCCACGACAAAGTGACCATTATCACGTCTCCAGGCATTCGTGGCCTGGCTGCGTGGCTGGAACAGCTCATTGCGGAATCGACAGGCAAAGAAGGCACGGGACTGATTCCTATTGACGACGAGAAGATAGGCTCGCCCGCTGTCTATGGTAACGACCGGTTGTTTGTCTACATCCGGCTCAATTTCGCTCCATCTTCATCGGCTGAGCAAGCTGAGCAAGCTGAACAGGACGCCGCAGTTGCGGCCCTCGAAAAATCTGGCCAGCCTATTGTCCGGATTAGCTTAGAGGAAATCATGGACCTCGGCCAAGAGTTCTTCCGCTGGGAGATGGCGACAGCTGTGGCCGGTTCCATTTTCGGCATTAATGCCTTTAACCAGCCAGATGTGGAAGCGAGTAAGAACGCAACGCGCAAGCTGACCGCAGCCTATGAAGAGACGGGCCAGCTGCCGGACGAAACGCCGTTTGTGGAAGACCGAGGGCTGCGTTTCTTCTCAGATCCGAAGAACGTTGCTGCCTTGCAAGCCGCCGCTTCGGGTCACGATGCCGTCGCCTGTCTTGCCGCGCATCTTGGACGCATTCAGGCTGGCGACTATTTTGGGATCAATGCCTATGTAGAGATGAACGAGCCGAATCAGCAAGAGTTGCAGGCCATCCGTCATCTTATACGAGACACAAAGCAAGTCGCTACTACTTTAGGTTATGGGCCACGCTTCTTGCATTCCACTGGCCAGCTCCATAAGGGTGGGCCGAACACCGGGGTTTTTCTCCAGATTACATCAGACGATGCTCAAGACCTGTCCATTCCCGGTCAACGCTACAGTTTTGGTACCCTGAAACGGTTCCAGGCTCAGGGAGACTTTGAGGTCCTGGCCGAACGTGGCCGACGCGCGCTGCGCGTGCATTTGGGAGCAGATGTACAGGCCGGTCTGCAAACCTTGCGAGAGGCCATCGCCAGTATCCTCGCGTGAGACGACATCGTCGGGGGGGGGCCGCGGGGGGGGGGCCCGCCGATGGG
>CAUZQN010000244.1:0-5310 GCA_963581605.1 uncultured Binatia bacterium (SeqCode) | reverse complement strand
CGCGAGCTCATGGCACTGTCGTACTTGGCCCGCGATCTCAACTTCGCCGATGGCCGCGGAGTCCAGTCCGGCCGCGACGAGGAACAGGTGCTCGCAGGCACCCTCGCCCTGCCAGGCCTTCAGCGTGCGTTCCGCGTCGCCGGGCGCCGCCGCGCTGCCGGTCAGCAGCTCATAGGCGAGCGGCCGCAGGTCGCGGCTCGGCGTCGCCGCCGTGCGCGCGAAGATCAGCTCGACGCGGTTGCAGGTGGAGAGATAGGCGAGTTCGGCGAGGCCGGCGCGATCCGCAAAGTCGCGCAGCGTCTCGGCGAGCTTGTCCTCGTCGAGGGCATAACGCTCCAACCCTTCGCTGCCGTTATGGCGCCAGGAGATACCGACGACGCTCAGGTCTTCGAGCATAGCGAATCCGCGGATTTAAAACCGAGGCTAAAGGTTAGGCCCTACTCGCGTCCAAGTGTCACGGGCGTGTCACCGGCCGTCCCCGTATTTCCCGTGTCCCGAACGCCGCCATGACCTCAGTCTCTAACTGTTCACGCTGCGCCACGATGCTGTGCGCTAGATTGATCTGGCTGCGCGTGCGCGCCTGGTTGTGTTCGCTTGCGCTGCGAAACCGGTCCGGATTCCAGGCGAAGTAGCTCTCGTTCAACGCGTCGGCACAGAAGCGGGTCGCCAGCTCGACCGTGATCGTCAACGTTGCCGCCGGAATCTTGCGCCACTCGTTGTCGTTCAAGAAGCCCTCGGTCGCCCGCGCATAGCCGCCGATCGCGCTGTGAAAGCTCAGCAACGAAAACTCCGCGCCCGGCTCGTCTTCGTCCAGCGGGTTGCACCACGATCGGAACGCATCGCCCAAGTCCAGCACGATGGGCATGCGGCCGAGAGTGTCGAGATCGATGAGGCACAGTGCCTCGTTGGTCCCTTCGGCGAATACGATATTCGAGATTTTCGGATCGCCGTGCACGAGGCGGTCCGGCACGTCGCCCAGGTCGGGCAGCCCATTCACGAGTTCGAATACCTCGTCGGCCAACGCCTGCACGGGTGTGATCTGCGAATGGTCTTTACATTGCTCCAACGTCGTACTCAGATGCGCGATGTGTCTCGCCGTGTCGTGCGCGCCTGAGCGCGGGTTGACGAAGGTATGCTCGAGTTCGCCCATGGCGCGATGGAAACGGCCGAGCAGCGCGCCGGCTTCGTCGGCCTGGTGGGCGTTCTGCACGGCATCGTAGGTATTGCCCGCAATGTATGTAAGTTGCCGCCACACGGCGTCTTCCGTTTGGAAGTAAGGCTTGCCGTTCGGCATGGGAATGAGCCGCGGCGTTATCAGCCCTCGGGACTCGAGGTGCCGGGTCACGGCGTCGATGTCGGCGTTAACCTCCGGCGGGAACATCGAATTGACGCACTGCAGGACGCGCCGCTCCCCGCCTGGAACGAGGACAAACCAGCTCGTGTTGATGAGTCCGGTGGGAACCCTCTCGAGCGACGCATCGCCGAGGCCAAGGGCGGTTAGGACGTCAGTACTTGGGAATTCGGGGCCCGCCATTGGACGAGCAGTATAGCCCGCTACGAGAACCTGGCGGGTTTCCTGCGCGTGGAGGTGCTGCAATCTTCGGGCGTGATGGCGTCCGCGCGCTCCAAGCGATAGTGCTCGTGCATCTCCTCGCGGTAGTAGCGTTCTTCGCTACTGGTATTGTGCGCCCGCGCATTCTCGGTAGCCTTCGCGATGACGGGCGCCATCGAGCGACAGCTTCGGTACGACTCCGCCGATCCCATCAATTTCAGGACTTCGCACCTGCCCACGCGCGCAAAGAAGTGCGTTCGCTCGTGCGACCATTAGAGGAACAACATGAACGAGATGGCCGAGCCCGTTCCGGCGAGAATCGCCGAGGCGCGGAAGAGACCATCCCGCGGCGTGACGAGGGTGAGCATTGCACTGACGATACCCGCTGCGAAAAGCCCCGCCGCGGGATAGATCGTCTGTTTCGCCACGACGCGTGTGACCCTGTATTCGGGGGTCATGAATCGCAGTGACAGGTAGTACTCTCGTACCAGCTTTTTCTTTTCCCACTTCCCGATCTTTAGATAGCCTTCTTCGTACTGAGAAGTAATGGTGCTGCGGGGCTATATTACGCCTAAAACCCCTCAGTAGCACAGAACAACTTTATACCTGAATTGATAGGGGACATAGCTGAAAAGACTGAACGGTTCTAGTGTATCTGCTGCCAGCAAACTCGTAATAGCATTGTTTTGTCATACCCGTAACTTCCTCACCTACCAAAAACGCAGTAGCAGCAAATGCTGTGGAAGTGAATAGTAAAAGAGTAATCAACGAAGCTCTCATAGTTTTCCCCTCTTCGTGCTTCGATTAGTTGCCTTCTAGAAATGCGCCGTTACTCCATTGCCATTCCCAATGCCCTCAATCCGGTGTAGTGAGGGTACCTAGACGGTTGTATGCGCCATTCCTCCACTCACCCTCGCGTTGAGATCCATTGACGGAGGTAAAGGTGCCTTGGCCGTTAACACAGTTGCCACTGATGCAAACTGGCTCTTGCCCCCAGCTCTGAGTTGAGGACAGCAACAAAACAACACACCACCCGAACGGGTGAAGGCTGCTATGTGATGTGATGGATTTCATCGCTAACTTTCCCCAAGGCTGCTGTCACTGCTTGATTGTGTTCGATTTCTTATTTTTCAGGGTTCTTTAGTTTTTCTCTTTCTTCGTTAGCTTTAGCTAGTCTTTCAACCGATAGCGATTACCTTCAAGGAAGCACTTCCGCACTTCCCTCAAACCAGCGCACTTCCATGTCTGGTCCGCCATAGGGGGCTCCACCCCCAACCGCTCGGAACAATTCATAAACAACTGAACCATCCGCAGCCTGTGTACTTTCGATTACACGGACCGGCTCGAAAGAATCCGGTACACCAGCAACCGTGGCACGAACCAGCTGCGGCAGAGTAGACCACTCAACATCACGCTGAATCTCGATTATGGTCCAGGCTCCGTTCGCTTGCACCATGTCGATCTCAATCTCATCACCGTTCGGCAATGTGCCGGTTACTTCGTATTGGTCACCACTAGCATTGAGTTCCCCACCCATGATCGAGATGCTAGGCACAGCGGCCGAGACTATTGCCGAGACATCTCCACTGACAGAGGATGTCGAAACTTCAGGCTCCTGAGAACAAGCACTCAAAACCAACCCACAAAGAACCAGCCCAAGTAGAAGAAAGCTAGAGGGCGTTGATCGTGTTGTTCTCATCACAAACTCCCCAAGGTCAACTTTCAGAGGTTTTTTTATAGTCCCTTCTTTCTACGGAGGCAAGACCCGCCATTATCAAAGCTCTGAGGAAGAAAGCAGCTCAGATGAGCAAAGAGAAAGGAAGCGATGGCAAGTCAATCCTTACAGACTGCGTCATAAATGGTAGCGTAGTCAGCCGCAACGCGAACCAACTGCTGAGCGCCTTCTTCATCCCCGTTTTTCTTGCAGAATCGGACGCAGACAGGTAACCACCCACACCTTGCATGATAAGGCTGCATACATCTTCGGGCCATATGCCGATATTTTCTTCATTATCTTGCGCCAAAAGAACGAATGAAGGAAGTAAGGTCATAATAAGCACTAATTTTTTCATCGACGGTTCCTTTTGGGGGTTCTCTGTATCTACTCGGAATAAAAATAGGGGTATTGACAAGTTAACTCGTAGACGTGGGCCGACGCTGCCCAATACAGCACGTATCGCCCCACTTGTCGACAGCAGCATCCACTCTGATACTGTTTTGAGTTATGCACCGCACCAAAATACCCACTTTTCGGCAAGAAAATAGTTAACTTGGCAGTACCCTCGAATTACGGGGGTACGGTCAATATGAGAATTTGATCCACACGTAGCCTCTTGAAATGGGCGACGCAGGGTAGACTGCGCCCACCGTATGTTCTTATTTTCAATTAGCGGTGCTCTAATCTATTCTACTGTCATCCATCTAACTTAAATCGTCTGCAGGAACATTTATGGCAAGACATAACGCACTACAAATGCTTGGTCGATCTGGAAATCCAAGTCTAAGTAACACCACCTTCAAAAACGAGGGAACTACCGGCGATCATGTCATGACACTGCAAGGCACGGTTAATAAGACAGGAATTTTATTAGCCTTGGTAGTTATAGGCGCTACATATACGTGGAATTTGTTTTTCCAGAATGGAAACCCGGAAGCGGTAATGCCAATAGCAATTGGCGGAGCAATTGGAGGACTCGTTTTTGCCCTTATAACAATGTTTAAAAAAGAATGGGCAGGCGTAACCGCTCCTATTTACGCTGTTTTAGAAGGGCTTTTCCTGGGCGGTATTTCCGCTATTTTTGAATCCCAGTTTCCCGGCATTGTTATCCAAGCCACAGGTTTAACATTAGGGACTCTAGCTTCACTATTGTTGCTTTATAAATTGGGCATCATTAAGCCTACTGAAAATTTCCGACTTATGATCGTTTCTGCAACTATGGGGATAGGTATTCTTTATTTAATTAGCTTTGTGATGAATATGTTCGGCTCTGGCGGTATAGGTTTCATCCATTCTAATGGCCTTTTCGGTATTGGTTTTAGCCTTTTTGTTGTTGCTATAGCTGCTCTTAACTTAGTTTTAGATTTTGATTTTATAGAGCAGGGCTCCGAACAGGGCGCGCCTAAATATATGGAGTGGTTTGGAGCTTTCGCTTTAATGGTAACTTTGATATGGCTGTATTTAGAAATGCTGAGACTGCTCTCTAAGTTAAGAAGTCGTTAGTGGATTTAAACACTCTTTTCTTTGGGACAGTAATTCTCCTGTCACTCGGAATTTTCTTTTACGTCGGAAAATTCAGAGCTTCGTCAAAACAGAGAAATAGAGAAGATAGGATAAGCTGGAAAAAAAACAGATTCGCTAACCTCAAAATTTTAATATGGGTTATGGTATCTGTATTAAGCATTGGTCTTTTAGTAAGGATGTTTATTTCCTGAGTTGGCTTTAGATCGATCTGATCCCATCGCAGCGCAATGAATTCCGAGACGCGAAACCCGTGACGATAGGCTCATGCCCAAGTACTCCGGTTCAGACGGCTTCCAAACAAGTGTGAGTGGCGAAAGCAGGGGGGCCGATTAGAAACCAAATAAAGAAAGCAATTTCCAAGGAGGGCGTCACAACTGAATTTAAAGAGAAAACGTTTTACTGGCCTAACGATAGCGAGCCTGAATGCATATAGCCGGTCAGGGTCTGCAGCACTTCCTCACGACTGGCAATCCGCTCCTGCACCACCGCTGCATCGGCCTTCTGCTGTAGCTCTACC
>CAUZQN010000243.1:0-5350 GCA_963581605.1 uncultured Binatia bacterium (SeqCode) | reverse complement strand
ACGTCACTTGTCTGGGCAGGAATCCCGCAGGTCGGATTAGCGCAGCGTAATCCGACACCACACGGAAGTTTTACCCATCCTGGCTTGCCGTGGCCCGCACGAAACCATCAAACCAGCACCAGGCCAACTCCAGCGATTGCGGAATCGACTCGATGACATTCTGCTGCTGCTCGTCGGTTCGCGCCCACTGGGTCACAATGTCGTATGCGGCGGCGCCATGTTCTTTATCCGCCGTGGCATGCACCGACCAAAACGTCGTGGCGTCCGCGCTCAATCCATACCGTTCCTGCCCAACTGCCGCGTACGTCCCAGCCATGTCACCAAACTGCGCTTTGCCCGCCAGGCTAATGGCGGCTAGCGCTTCGTAGAACGGCCGCGTGCGGGCAACCAGCCGTATAAAGCTCCGGCGAGCGACTGTCTCGGGTAAGGGGTGGAGCTGGGCAATCTGCTGCCGCGTCCCGCCTAATGCCTCGATCAACTGACACATCAGTTCCCGGTGTGCCGTCGAGCCCGTGGATCGTCCGGTTTCCTCCTCCATGAGGTTTTCGAGTATGCGGACTCGGACCCCGGGGTCCGAGCAACCCGTATAGATAGGCCCAAAGATGTCATGCACGTTCCCGACGATGTAGTAGTGCTGCTCGACCCACAGGCGTACCTGACTCTGCGATAGCTCTGCTTGGATATAGCGCTGGATCCAAGCGTGGTCTTGGTACGATTTCCGCTGCCCGACCATGCCTTTGAGGGTCTGTCTCAGCTCGCTTGGCGACAATGCCATGCAATCATCCTCCTTGCGTGACGATCAGTTAGCTTTCGGAGCAAAGAATCCTAATACCAGCGACTTAGATGATGTTGAGAAAGTCACCGTACACGTCATTGCGAGCAAAGCGAAGCAATCTGAGGCGGGAAAAGAGATTGCTTCGTCGCCTCCGGCTCCTCGCAATGACACATCTGTTCCCTTTTCCAAACACCCTCTAGCCTACGGGAGACTGTTCCGGGGTGCAATTTGAGGTTTGATTACCAAATTATTGAGGGGATGTTGTCACGTTATCGCGGACCGGTCGAGCTTCCACACTGGCGAAGGAACAACGGACATTTGACGTATCAGCCATAGCAGCGGTTCATTGCTGCGCCCACCAATTCATGCCATGATCCGATCAGTCTCAGCACTGGTGGCGGAGAACAGGTCAAAAGCAATGAGCGTATCAGACGAATCGCAATCCAAGCGCACCCGCCGCATCCCGATCACGTTCACGGACGAGCAGGAACAGTTCCGTGCGACGATTCGGCGCTTTATGACTGAGAAATCGCCTCCGACCGAAGTCCGGCGCCTGATGGACACGGCCGAGGGCTACGATCCCGAGATCTGGCGCCAGCTCAGCGACCAACTCGGGCTGCCCGGGCTCCACATCCCGGAGCAATACGGCGGTGCGGGGTT
This sequence comes from uncultured Binatia bacterium (SeqCode), assembly GCA_963581605.1. Lineage (GTDB taxonomy): Bacteria > Desulfobacterota > Binatia > Bin18 > Bin18 > Bin18. The sequence goes on along the minus strand of CAUZQN010000243.1, from coordinate 3,915 downwards.
CGGCATGGTCGAGCTCGGCATCGTGATGGAGGAGATGGGCCGGGCGCTGCTGTGCGCGCCGTATTTTTCCACCGCGGTGCTCGCGGCGAACGCGCTACTGAACGCCGGCACCGAAGCCCAGAAAGCGCGTCTCCTGCCCGATCTAGCAAGCGGCGCACGGCTCGCCGCACTGGCCGTCACCGAGCTGGGCGGCGAGTGGGACCCGCAGGCCACCCAGCTCACCGCGACCCCCGAGGGGGATGGGTTTCGGCTGGATGGCACGAAAAGTTACGTGGTGGATGGGCATCTGGCAGACCTGCTGGTTGTCGCGGGCCGGGCCTCCGGGACTGCCGGCCGTGAGGGTCTGGCACTATTTACGGTGAACGCCGATGCCGCTGGCGTGACCCGGAGCCTCCTGCCATCCATGGATCTCACGCGCAAGCTCGTACGCATTGATTTTAACGGCGTGCAGGCGCAGCGCCTTGGCGACGGGGAGGATGGCGCAACAGCCGGCGTAACAGCCCTTGAGCGCACGCTGGACCAAGCGGCCATCGCGCTGGCCAACGAAATGGTCGGCGGCGCCCAGGCGTTGTTCGACTCGGCCGTAGATTATGCCAAGCTGCGGGTGCAGTTCGGGCGCACCATCGGCTCGTTTCAGGCGATCAAACACAAGTGCGCCGACATGTTGCTCGACATGGAACTGGCCAAGTCTGCCGCCTACTATGCAGCCCAAGCGGCCGCGGCGGACGACCCGGAGTGGCCCGCGCTGGCGTGTTTGGCCAAAGCCGCGGCCTCGGACATGTACCTGCATATTGCAATCGAAACGATTCAGATCCACGGGGGCATCGGGTTTACCTGGGATAACAACACGCACCTGTGGTTTAAGCGCGCCAAAAGCTCAGAGGTCTTTCTTGGCGAGCCGTATTACCATCGAGAGCTGTTACTGCAGCGCTGGGGAGTGTGAGTCATGAGTCAGATCAGCGAAGCCGACGTGCAGGCCGAGGTGCGAACCTGGCTCTCGGCCAACTGGGATCCGGAACTGTCCTTGGTAGCGTGGCGCAACACGCTCGTTGACTCCGGCTGGGCTATGCCGCACTGGCCGGAGGAGTGGCACGGCCGGGGGCTGCCGCTCGGTCTCGTGCGCGCGGTGGAAGAGGAATTCGCGGCCATCGGGGCCGTCGGGGTGGCGAGATCCGGCGTACGACTGCTGGCCGCAGCGACACTCCTGGAGCACGGAACGGATCGGCAGAAAGAGAAGTTTCTGCGCCGTATTCTTACTGGGGAAGACACCTGGTGCCAGCTCTTCAGCGAGCCGGGCAGCGGTTCGGACCTCGCCGGTGCAACAACCCGCGCGGATTTGCACGGCGACTATTGGCTGATCAACGGCCAAAAGGTGTGGACCACGAGCGCCCATCATGCCGATTACGGCCTGTTGTTAGCCCGCACGGATTGGGATGTGCCCAAACATCAGGGCTTGTCGTATTTCGTGGTCGATATCAAGCAGCCTGGGGTGGAGGTGCAGCCGCTCAAACAGATGAATGGCCACGCATCGTTTAACCAGGTGTTTTTCACCGACGCACAAGTCTCGACAGAAAATCGGATCGGCGACGTCGGCGAGGGCTGGAAAGTGGCTATGACCACACTGGCTCACGAGCGTCGCGGGGCCGACGGGCTGCGGTCGCCATCGACGCGCGGCGAACGCACAGGCCGGATTTACGTTGAAGAACGGGCCGAACTGGAAACGGCCAATCAGCCCTATAAGTGGTATCCGCAGCGGACCGGCCGCGTCGATCTCGTCCTCGACCGGGCCAAGGAGACAGGTGCGAACACCGATCCGCACGCGCGTCAGGAGATCGCCAAGCTGATGATCCTGGCAAAGTCGGCCGAGTGGACCGCCCGCCGCGCCCGTGCTGCCCAACGACAGGGGCGCCCGCAGGGACCGGAAGGCTCGCTCGGAAAGCTCGCGGCCAGCCAGGTGGCTCGCGCCGCTGCACGTGTGCACACGGTGATTACGGGCGCGGAAGCGCTGCTCACCGGACCCGAGAGCCCGCGGAAAGGGACCATCGCTGAGATTTTGGTGTCGGTGCCGGCCATTTCTATTGCCGGCGGCACGGATGAGATTCAGCGCAATATTATCTCCGAGCGTGTGCTGGGTCTGCCCAAGGAGCCCCGGTTCGACACAGGTCCGTTCCGCGAGGTACGAAAGAACTAACCGAGGTCACGGCGGCAGCAAGCATGTCTGTACGGCCTTGTGCCTTGTCACTGTCGTCGCGGTGGAAACGCTGATTCAATAACTTGACAGTATCGTCCATCAACGTCCCTCCGACAATTCAGTCAGCAAGGCCTTCGCATCCCGCAAATCTGCTGTATCAAAGCCTTCGGTGAACCACCCATACACCGGCGCTAACAACTCCCTCGCTTCTTCTCTCTTCCCCTGCTCCCGCCACAGGCGGGCCAGGCTCGTGGTCGCGCGCAATTCCCAGGATTTGGCTTGTTGCTTTTGAGCAATCTCGATGGCTTTGCGAAAACAGGCTTCCGCCTCTTCTTCGGCCAGTGACCTTTGACTTTCGACTTTCGACTCCTGAAGCGTCAGCTCCCCCTTGAGCCGATACAGCTCCGCTTCACAGTACCGCTCCCCCGTTTTCTCGACCCTTTCGAGCGTCTCTGCCACCACCGGCAATCCGTCTTCCGGCTGCCCCACTTGCTCGTATGCGCCGATAAGGGAGGCGAGGAAGAAGGTCAGGGAGATTTCTGCTCCCACAGATCGGTAACCAGCGAGGCCCTGTCGGAGCTGCGCAAATCCCTCTTCGGGCTGTCCTTGGCCGACCTTCGCTAATCCACACACTATCGCTCCAAACTCCGCTTGGAGCTGAAACCCCGGCTCGCCCATCACGCCGACGATTTGGCCGTGCCCTTCCTTGGCTTGCTGTAACGCCCGGTACAACTGGTCCAGCTCCCTGTGGCGCCCGACGAAGCGCGTAAGACCTCGGCGGGCTGAGACTTGGAGGCGCGTTCTGAGTGGACCGACGCCCGTGACTTCGTAGACGTTGAGTGGTTCTTCTACTCCTTTGATCGGGGTCTTGCCCAGGTCTTTGAACTCGAAGTAGCCGTCCGTGAGTTTATGGGTTTGCTCTGTCACGACAATGGAGCCGGGGTTGGCCAATTGCTCCATACGGGCTGCTAAGTTGGTGGAGTGACCGATGGGCACATAGTCGGTATGCAGGTCGTCTTTACGAATCGAGCGGACCACAACTTCCCCGGTATTGATCCCGGCCCGCATGTGCAGCGGAGCGTTTCCCTTGAGGCGCAGCTGGTCAGAATATCCCCGCATCTCGTCTTGCATCCGCAGCGCCGCATACAATGCCCGCTGTGGATGATCCTCGTGGGCTATCGGTGCGCCGAACAACGCAAAGATGCCATCTCCTAATGCTTGGGCTACATACCCGTCATACCGGTGCACGGCGTCCATCATAATCTGTAACGCCGGGTCAATGATCGCCCGGGCGTCTTCCGGGTCCAAACCTTCGATAAGAGCGGTCGATCCTTTGAGGTCGGCAAACAAGGTCGTGATGGTTTTCCGTTCCCCGTCTGCACTGCCACGGGACTCCATAGCCGCTTGTTCAGCGCGGATGCGCTCGGCCAGGTGTTGGGGTGTGTACGTTGAAGGGGATTGGGATTGCGGCTGTGATGGAGGGGACGTCAAAGGGACTTCCCCATCGCCGATCCAGACAAGCGTTTTGCCGTCTTTGTCAGCAGCCAATTCTTGGGTATGGATAAGCTCGTCCTTAAGAGCTTCCAAGCCCTCGCCAAATCCGCCTACGCGCGTCTCTCTCCTGAGCCGTACCAACCATATCGGGACAAGCTCGACATGAAGAAGTTCTACGCATTAGACATCCCTAAGAGTTTTCTGAATTGTACCGAAGACATCGCCTTGCC
>CAUZQN010000242.1:0-5367 GCA_963581605.1 uncultured Binatia bacterium (SeqCode) | reverse complement strand
ACCTGTCACTGCGTCAATCAATTGGACATGGATGCGGAGACGATTGCCCGCTTTTCGGACGCTCCCTTCGAGCAGATAACGAACCCCCAGCTTGCGCCCGACTTCTCCTACATCGACCGCCTGCCCTTTATAAGTGAAAGTCGAGTTGCGGGCGATCACGAAGAGCCCTGAGATTTTGGACAGGTCGGTAATAATGTCGTCCGTCATCCCATCGCTGAAATATTCCTGCTCCGGGTCTCCACTCATATTGGTGAACGGGAGGACGGCAATAGAAGCCTTGTCGGGGAGTCGTAACCCCGACGTGTCCTGCCCCTGGACGGCTCCTGCCGGAACGCCCTCATCGCGCGCTGTCTGCTGCCAGACCAGAATGCTTAGGCCGAGCAGCAGCACGACCACTGCGTTGAGGGGGACGATAGACCATCGGCGCGAGGCACTAGACACAGGGGGAGACGGGATTGCAGGCGTCCGGTTGGCATCAAGCTGCACCGCATACACCCGCACGGGGTCAACGATATTCTTCACACTCTGTTCGCCCTGATAGGCGAATCCGAAAGACAATTTATTCTTGACTTGCGTATGCACAGCTTCGGAGATAGCTATCCCACCACCCTCGGCCAGACTTTCCAGCCGGGCCGCAAGGTTTACCCCATCGCCGTAAATCCGCTCGCCTTCGACCACCACATCACCCACGTTGATGCCGATGCGATAATGCATCTGCCGATCAGGCGGCAGCTGGGCGTTTCTTGTCTTTAGTTCCTGCTGGATAGCCACCGCACCTTCGACCCCATCCACGGCACTGGCAAACTCCGCCAACAGGTTATCGCCTGGCGAATCGACCACCCGGCCATGGTGCTGTTCGATAAGCGAGGTCATCACCTCCCGGTACGTTCTCAGCGTACGGATCGTGGCCATCTCGTCGTCGCCCATGAGACGACTATAGCCCTGGACATCCGCACTGAGGATCGCGGCGAGTTTGCGTGTAACGGGGGCGTTGGTCATAGGGATGTTGTCTATCGGGACCGAGGGCCGGATGGGATTGTAGGACGGATGGAGGCTTACGACAACTTTTGCAACAGCGCTTTCGCATCCTTCAAATCCGCCGTATCAAACCCCTCGGTAAACCAATTGTAGACGGCAGCGAGCAACTCGCGTGCTTTATCTACCTTCCCCTGCCCCTGCCACAGACGGGCCAGGCTGGTGGCGGTGCGGAGTTCCCAGGATTTGGCCTGTTGGTGGCGGGCGATTTCGATAGCCTTAGAGAAGCAAGATTCGACTTCCCCTGCGTCTTGCGATTGTTGAAAGATCAGTTCCCCCTTGAGCCGATGGAGCTCGGCCTCGTATAGACGTTCCCCAGTCTGACGCACCCGTGTTAGGGCGTCAGCCACGATCGCTAACCCGTCTTGGGTTTGCCCCACGTGTCCATAGGCTTCGCCGAGCATGGCCAGGGAGAGGGGTACTAAGGTTTCTACACCCTGTGCTCGGTAGGCAGATATCCCGTGGCAAAGGTGCTCAAGGCCTTCTCGCTCCTGTCCGTTTTTCGTTAAGGCCCACCCCTGCATCATTTCCCCTCGTGCACGCATAAAGGCGAACCCATGCTCAGCAGCAAGGGATGAAACGGCCTCCGCGTGTTCGCGCACGGCCTCCACGTTTCGACACATGTGGTGGACTTGGCTTCCCGTATCGAAGGCAAAAGTGAGACTATATGGATGCGAAAAATATTGAGCGAGGGTAATAGCCTCTTGAACTCTTTTCAGAGCCAGATCCGGGTAGCCCAGCATCCACCAGTCCCCACGCGCCAAAAGAACGGCAGGTCACGCCAGTATGCTGCCCTCCATACAGGGCGGCCAGAAAGGCATGCTTGTCCGGGTCATAGAGAGTGGGTAGTTGGTCAAAATGCCGCTGCGAAGCCACTTGGTCGCCTTGGTAGGACAAAGTGACCCCCAGTGCGTAATGTGCCTCAATGAATAACGCAACGTCTTGGTGCTGTTGAGCCAACTGGAGCAAATGTTCGCCGAGTTCATTATGATACCAGCAACTCCGCGCGCACGACATGATATATCCACAACCCCCACAATGCGGGAAAGAGTTGCAGCGAGTCTCCCTGTTGCTGGCACAGCTCCCGAGCGCGCGAATAGGCCTGTTCAACTTCCCGTGCGGAGTATCCTTTGGTGGATATGCACACCGGACCGAGGGCAAGTTGAATCGCAACCTCTTGCTGGACTCTCTTCCCTGTGTCGGACAGGCTTCCAAGTAAGGCCAAAGCAGCGGTCAAGTTATGGAGCGCTTCCTGGTTAGCTGAGCGCTGCGCCGCCAGCTGGCCCGCCAGATGCAGATACTCGACGGCCTTCTCAGCATTCCCACTCTGTTGGTAATGATATGCCAGTTCACTGTAGTGCTCATCTAATTTGTCTCTATAGAGCATTTCCATGGCTTCCCCGGTCCGCTCGTGTAACGCTTTCCGTTTCGCTTGGAGCACGGTACCGTAGGCGACCTCCTGGGTGAGCGCATGTTTGAACAGATACTCTGATTTAGGAAAGGCCGGCTGCTCGTAGAGGAACTCTTTGGCTTGGAGGGCAGACAATACCTGGTAGACCTCAGCTTCTGGCTGCGGGACGACTTGCTTAACCAGACTGAACGGAAACTGCCGCCCAATCACTGAAAGTTGTTGGAGCAGTTCTTTTTCTTCTCTCGTCAGCCGGTCTATGCGCGCTGCCAACACCCCTTGGACTGTCGGCGAGATATGCAGCTCGGTGGGCGTGGTCTCTGCGCGGTAGTTGCCTCGCTTACCAACAAGTGCGCCCTCTTCCACTAAGGTTTGCACCACTTCTTCCATAAAGAACGGCGTGTCTTCGGTCTTCGCCAAGATGAGTGGCTTGAGCGCTGCCAGGCTGGCATCAGCGCCAAGCAGGAACGCCAACAACTCGTCTGCTTCTTCTTTGCCCAATGGGGCAAGACGCACTTGCGCATAATACGTTTTCCGTCCCCATTCGGGCTTGTATTCGGGCCGGTAATTCACCAGCAGCAGGACTTGAGCCGAGGCCACGCTCTCAGTGAGCGTATCCAAGAAACCCTGCGTCTCGGTGTCGATCCAGTGTAAGTCCTCAAAGATCAGGAGGAGCGGCTGATTGAGACTCTCTCTAAGAAAGAGTTTTTTGAGCGCGTCAAAGGTCCGCTGCCGGCGTATTTGGGCGTCCATCTGCTGCAAGCTGGATTGTTCGTCTTCGATACCCAACAGTGAAAACAGATACGGAACAAGATCCTCTAAACTGCGGTCGAGAGTAATGACTTTGCCGTTGACCTTCTCTTTGCGGGTTCGCTCATCATCCGTCGGCTCAATCTGGAAATACGTCTTCAGCAACTCAATAATCGGTAGATAGGGCGACGCTTTGCCATGCGAGACGGCAAACGCTTCGAGCACCAGACAGCCACTGTGTGAGGTTAGCTTGAACTCGTAGAACAACCGGGACTTGCCCAGCCCTGGCTCGCCTATCAACCCGACAATCTGGCCATGCCCTTCTTTCGCTTGCGCCAATGCACCCTGTAGCTGGTCCATCTCACTGTGCCGGCCCACAAAACGGCTCAGGCCTCGCCGGGCGGAGACTTGCAGCCGCGTCCTTAGTGGACCGACGCCAGTCACTTCATACACGTTGAGTGGCTTGTCCACGCCTTTAATTTCGGCTGCGCCGAGCGCGTTGAACTCGAAGTAGCCGTCGGTCAGCTTGTGCGTATGGGCACTCACTAGTATAGATCCGGGGTTTGCCAATTGTTCCATCCGCGCCGCCAGATTCGTCGAGTGGCCCACCGGGACATAATCGGTATGGAGATCATCTTTGCGAATGGAGCGCACAACCACTTCGCCCGTGTTGATCCCGAGCCGCATGTGTAGCGGAGCGTTCCGCTTGAGGCGCAGTTGGTCGCTATACCCCCGCATCTCCTCCTGCATCCTAAGCGCCGCATACAGTGCCCGTTGCGGATGATCTTCGTGCGCAATCGGCGCACCAAATAACGCAAAGATGCCGTCACCTAACGCCTGCGCCACGTAGCCGTCATAGCGATGCACCGCAGCCATCATCAGTTGCAAGGCAGGGTCGATAATCGCCCGGGCGTCTTCCGGGTCTAAACCTTCAATAAGGGCTGTGGAGCCTTTGAGGTCCGCAAACAGCGCGGTGATGGTTTTACGTTCACCATCTGCTGCGCCGCGGGATTCCATGGCCGCTTTTTCGGCCCGGATACGCTCCGCGAGATGTTGAGGTGTGTAGCTGGCGGGAGGTTGGGATTGGGCAGGAGCGCTGTTTTGAATAGAGGAGGCTCCACCGTCGCCGGCCCAGACGAGCATCTTGCCATCTTTGTCCACGGCGGCCTCTTGGATGTCGATCAGCTCTTCTTTGAGGATATCGAGCAGGTCATCCGTGAGGTCGAACTCGACCTTGAGGGCTCGATATGACATACGCCCTTTGCGCTGGAGCAACGCGCTCGCTTGATCAATAATGTCCGAGAACTTCACTGGCCGGACTCCCCATCCTGTACTGCGGAGATAAGAGTAGGAAATGGAGCAGAGGACAACTCAATGTGAAGAGGGACGCGAGATTGAGTACGCTCACTATATGACTGAGTATGATGAAGAGATACGGAAGCTGTTATTTCTGGGGGCAGATTAGGTATTTTTCGCCAGTCGCCTTTCTGCCGAAAGCGGCAATCGAATCAAGACCTAAGACCTCACTGACAGAGACCTGGTTCGAATACACGCTGGCGAACGTACTGGTGATCTCGGCAGCAACTTTTTCACGAAGTTTCTGCCCGGCTTCAAGACCAATCTTTGCCATGAACGAGGGCATCAGCCATCCGCCGATCCCCCAGGCCAGGCCAAAAGCCCGATCGATTTGCGTGGGCGAGCGATCCAGGCCACCATAGATGTAGACCTGCTTGTGGGTCGTCGATCCATACGGTCCGACCGCACCGCCGGAACGAGCCTGTGCGGTCTCCATCGCGGCTATAATCTGACCCGCAAGGGTGCCGCCACCAATCGCGTCGAATGCGAGCGTCGCATTCGTTGCCATGAGTGCCTCAATCAGCTCATCCATGAAAGAATCTCGGCTCGAATCACACACGTACCCGGCACCGAGAGATTTCAGCAAATCGACGTGTTCGTGACGCCGTACGATATTGACCAGCTCGATGCCTTCATTGCTGCATAGTTTGCCCAGCATCTGTCCGAGGTTGGATGCGGCAGCGGTGTGCACAAGCGCCGTATGCCCTTCCATGCGCATGGTTTCCACCATCCCCAGTACGGTCAGCGGATTAACGAAACAGGATGCCGCCTCGACCGGCGTCGTCCCGTCCGGCATGACCAGGCATTGATCGGCCTTC
>CAUZQN010000241.1:0-5368 GCA_963581605.1 uncultured Binatia bacterium (SeqCode) | reverse complement strand
ACTGTATCGACATATAGCCAAGACCCGCCACAATCCCAAGCAACAGCACTCCGACTAGCAGTTCTCCATCAACTTTCATACGCGCCTTATCGTACGTCAATTGGGCCTTCGATCCGACCGCTAATGAACTGTTGGACAACCGGATTGTTTGACGCCTGGATGTCCGCTGGTGAGCCGGATTCGATGATGACCCCTTGGTGCAACATAGCGATATGGGTGGCGAGAGAAAAGACCTCTGGGATTTCGTGGCTGACGATGACGGCGGTAAAACGGAGGAGTTTGTGGAGGTCCAGGATAAGCTGATGAATGGCATTCACCCGGATCGGATCGAGGCCGGTCGTAGGTTCATCGAATAATAAGATTTCCGGATCAGATATCAATGCGCGCGCTAATGCCGCACGTTTCCGCATTCCGCCCGACAGCTCGGACGGAAATTTGTTATCGACCCCGGCTAATCCGACCTGGGCGAGCCGCTCATGCACTTTCTCTCGGATTTCGCTTTCATTTTTGTCTGTCTTCTCGCGAAGTGGAAAAGCCACGTTGTCATACACAGACATGGAGTCGAACAGTGCACCTCCCTGGAAGAGCATGCCGAATCGGTTCCGCACACGATTCAGCGCCCGCCGTCGGAGGGCGGTAATCTCTACATCATCCACCCAGACCTGCCCGTTATCCGGATGCATCAAGCCGATCAGATGTTTGAGCAGACAGCTTTTGCCCACTCCGCTCCCGCCAACAATAACGTAGATGGCCTGATCCGGGATCTCCAAATTGACCCCGGTCAGCACGTGTTGGCTGCCGAAAGACTTCCGGATATTAACGAGGCGTATCATGGTCATAGCTATAATAGGAGGACCGAGCCAATGAAGTAATCCCAGACGAGGATTAAGACTGAACACATCACAACAGCTTGCGTTGTGGCTTGGCTGACCCCTTCGGCACCATGGCCGGCATAGAATCCCTTAAAACAGCTGACCCAAGCGACAATGGCTCCAAAAGCGAGCGATTTATAGACGCTCATCCAGATATCGTCAGAACCCGCTGCACTGCTCATTTGGGTAAAATACGCACCCGAACTCCCACCGAGCAGTTCTACTCCAACCATATAGCCGCCATAAATGCCAACAGTAACAAAGACGCCGTTTAAGAGGGGAAAGGTGATCAACGAAGCAAGGAAAATCGGGACAACCAGATATTTGATGGGATTGAGGGCCATGACTTCGAGCGCGTCAATCTGCTCGGTAATCCGCATAATGCCCAGCTCAGCCGTCAGCGCCGAGCCTGCTCGGGCAGTAATCATCAAGGCTGACACGACAGGGCCAATCTCGCGTATCAGGCTCAAGCCCACCAGCGGACCCAGCGCTTCCTCTCCTCCAAAACGGCGCAGCGCAACATACCCCTGCAGTGCCACGACCATGCCCATAAAGGCACCGGTAAAGATGATCAAAAGCAGAGAGCGCGTTCCGATGAAAGAAATACGGCGCAGAAGCTGTTTTGCCTGAAGCGGAGGCACGAAGATGTCGAGCAGCACCGTCCCGAGGAAAATCCCCATGCGACCCGTTTCGTGCAGCGTATTTAGTGCGAGGTGTCCGCACCAGCGTACAAAGCTGAGCACCGCTCTTCCTTCCTTTTTTACAGTACGCCGGGTGAGAGCATTGTCTGCTCTGGGTAGGGTCTGCTGGGGTTGCGTTTTGATTTAATTCTCTCTAACAGTGGCGAATCACCTACCATAGGCGCTATGCTTACTCAAGGGAGCAGGTGCACTAGGGTGAGGAAAAAGGACCCGGGTTCTGAGGAGTATGATCCCCTCATTGTTCAACCTCGTGGAGAAAAACTATGGTAAATACGGCGCAATCCGCAGCAGCGGAAGAACCCGCGCTACGGGTTATTGAAACCGAAACCGTTCTAGAAAAATCTTCCCCAAAAAAACAGTGGAAAAAGCTCCGCGAGGTGCTCGCCCGCCATCGCGGCGAGAAGATCCTCCTGGTTCTGGTGGGATATCCTGACCCGGACAATATTGCTTCCGGTCTCGCCCATCAGTTTTTGGCTAAAGAATTTGAAATTGAAGCCACACTGCTGTGTTTTCACGAGGTTAGCCATCAGGAGAACCGTGCGCTCGTGAAGCGGCTTGAGATCGATCTGCAGCTGTATGACGAGAAGTTTGACCTTGAACCCTACGCCGCCTATGCCCTGGTTGATACCCAAAACCCGGAAACTCCCATCTCAGATCAGCTTGAAGGCAAAACTCTGCTCTCTTTTGTTGACCATCATCGGCGTCTCGGAGATATCCCAGCCGAGTTTGTTGATATTCGAGAGGATGCGGCATCCACGTGTGCGATTTACGCCGAATACTTGCGGACTCAATATCCGAATGGCCTCAATCCTGGCGAGAGTGATCAAGTCCGGCTGGCCACGGCCCTGATGCATGGTATTCGTTCTGACACCATGGCGCTGCTTGAGGCGAGTCGATTGGAGTTCGAGGCGGCGGCATATTTGTGGCCGTGTGTGGATCAAGCCCTCCTCAAGGCGATTTCGGCCAAATCCCTGCCGCCTATTGTGATGGACATGATACACAAAGCACTGGAGCGCAAGCAGGTTTTTGACTCCTTTGTCTTTACCGACGTCGGCTTTGTGCGCGGCGAACACCGTGATGGGATTCCTCAAGTTGCCGAGTTCCTCCTGCAGCGAGAGGGAACAGACACCGTCCTTGTTTTCGGCATTGTTGACGGCAAAGCGATCGATGGGTCGCTGCGGACGCGGAGCGATACCGTGAATCCGGATGCGTTTTTGAAAAAGCTGTTCGGCTTGGGTGAAGACCGGAAATCCTATTATGGGGGCGGAAATCTCAGGGATAAAGGCGGATTCCAGATTCCGCTCGGATTCCTGGCCCAGTCACCTGATCGTGACATGTTGTACCAAATGACGTGTGGTGTCGTGCAGGAATGTTTTCTCAAGACCATCGGTGTCAAAGAATAAGCGCGTTTTTTTGAAAGCGGTGGTCAGCCCGCCGCCTGCTCCGGCAGCGCGACATTGTCTGCAGCGGAACCCTGCGACGGTCCAGCCGGCCGCCGGGTGAACGCCATCGCATCATCTGCAATCGAGCTATAGGCCACGGTCCAGACATCGAGCATATAATTCTGATACGACCTCCAGGGGACTTTCGGACCCTGCTTGGGAAAGGTGTCGATCGCTCTCTGGATGTAGCCCGAGGTGAAATCGAGCAAAGGCTCAGACTTGATGTCCGCGTCGTCCGGGCGTGGGCAGCACTGATCGTAGCCTTTCGCCTGCATGTGGTTGAGCAGGTGACAGACGTACTCACAGGTGAGATCGCATTTCAGCGTCCACGACGCGTTCGTATAACCGATAGCCAGGGCTAGGTTCGGCACGTTGCTGAACATCACGCCTTTGTAGGTCAGCGTCTTCGAGAATTCGATTTGCTCACCATCGACCCTCACCTCGATACCGCCCAGGAGCTGGAGGTTGAGGCCCGTAGCCGTCACCACGAGATCGGCCTCGAGTTCTTTACCCGAACGCAGCCGGATGCCCCGTTGGGTAAAGGTGTCGATATGGTCTGTGACAACCGAAGCCTGGCCGGCCTTGATCACCTTGAAAAGGTCACTGTCCGGCACCAAGCACAGGCGCTGTTGCCATGGGTTATACATTGGCATGAAATGCTGATCAACGTCGTAGTCGGGGCCCAGTTCCTTTCGAACGCGGCCCAGGATAAACGCCTTGGCACGCTCCGGGAAGCGTCGGCAGAACCAGAAGAAGTAGGCACCGAGAAGCACGTTCCTCCATCGGGTTATGCTATAGGCGAGTTTGCTGGGCAGAAAACGCCGCAGCCAATTCCCCATACGGTCCTCCGACGGCGCGGATACAATATAGGTGGGCGAACGTTGCAACATCGTAACATGCGCCGCCGTCTTTGCCATTTCGGGCACGAGCGTCACGGCGGTGGCACCGCTCCCGATCACGACGACGCGCTTATCTACGTAATCGATATCATCGGTCCACTTTTGTGGATGGACGATCCGGCCCTGGAACTGCTCGGTTCCGGCAAACTCCGGCGTATAGCCTTGGTCGTAGTTGTAATACCCGCTGCACATGAAGAGGAAGTTGCAGGTGAAGCGGCAGAGCAGGGCTGTGTCCGTCCGCTCAGTCTCCAGGGTCCAGCGCGCATCCGCCGTCGACCATGACGCACGCTTCACGTGGTGGCCGAAACGGATTTTGTTATCGATGCCGAATTCTTTGGCGGTCTCGTTCACGTAGCGCAGGATGGACGGTCCATCGGCGATTGCCTTCGGATCGGTCCAGGGCCGGAACGAATAGCCCAGCGTATACATGTCCGAATCCGAGCGGATGCCTGGGTAGCGGAAAAAATCCCAAGTGCCTCCGAGTGTGTCGCGTCGTTCAATAATGGCATACGTCCGGTCCGGGCAGTTCGTCTGCAGATGATAGCCTGCGGCTATTCCAGAGATTCCCGCACCGACGACCAGGACATCGAAATGTTCCGTGTTCATAGCTTCAGCACCTCAATTCCCATGTTAGCAAGGTGTCAACAGTATAGACCGTAGCTGACCACTAGGGGAGGTAGGGAGGATGAAGGACCGATTTGCGCACTGGATACCGTCCGTCTCACGAAACGGCCCAATGCCCAACGAATCGTTGCCGACACCCTATTGTGGTCCGCTCATCCCTCGGCTCTGTACGCAAAATAAACTATAATATAAAATACCAATCGAAAGGGTAGAACGACGACAATGGATCCAAACGAACTCTCACCAGGTGACCTGCAAGCTCTTGCAGAGTTCCGTACTGTTATCTCGAAGAACGGACAACCCTTATCGTCCGCCTTACGTGAGGCGGCTGCGTATCTCAAGCAGATACGTGATGATGTCATTCCGCCCTCTAACCCAGGGAGTTGGGACGAGTACTTTTCTGATCCACGCCGTCCAAGTGCTGACTTCATGGAAGAGCGTTATAATCCACCACCACAAGAGGGCGACCTGTTCTAATGCGTTACATGCTCGATACGGACATTTCGAGCTATATCATTAAGTAGCATCCTCAGTCTGTTCTTTCCCGCTTCGATGCTATTCCACGGGGGGAGATATGCATCTTGGTTATTACCTTGGCCGAACTCCTCTATGGTATAGAACTCTCTCGTTCCAAAACCATCAACAGGGAACTCGTTGATGAATTCACTAGCCGACTTTCGATAGTTCCGTGGAGTGTCGGCGCGGCTGAGCATTACGGGCAGCTCTGTGCACTGCTCAAGCGCCAAGGACGGCCCATAGGGGTGATGGACCTACAGATTGCTGCTCACCAAGAAGCCGGGCCTGTATCGTCGTCACAAATAATGGCAGGA
>CAUZQN010000240.1:0-5373 GCA_963581605.1 uncultured Binatia bacterium (SeqCode) | reverse complement strand
CGATCCAGCGTTGCCGTTGCCATGGCTAAGAGCGCGGGATTCCGCGTGTACGGGTTAGTGACGCCAACGCCGAGTTTGATCTTTTCTGTCGCAGCACCAAGATAGCCAAGTAGAGAAAAAATTTCTTCATGGAAATAGCGCTCCGTCACCCACAACGACTCATAACCCGCGTCTTCCGCAATCCGTCCGTACTGTTTGAGTTCTGGACCACTTTCAATGCCATGGTAGAGGACGAGACCTAAACGACCCATATTACTACTCCGTTCCGACTCCTCTTAGGCAGTCTTCTCCGCCACAAACGTCCAATACGTCGGGATGATGTCCGGGTTCTCGTCAGTCACGCTAAACCCAGTGTCTTCTAACATTTGAAGAATGTCACTCCGGGTGTTGACGATATTCCCCCAGGTCACTTCGAACCACTGCTCCAGAATACTCATGGTGAAGCGTCGGTCGTGCAAATCCTCCCCAGTCTCAGGCGCACACCGATCAACAACGAGTAAGACTCCGCCTGGTTTGAGACTCCGGTGACACCGAACCAAGATATCTAGCTTCTTTTCGTCCGGCAGCTCGTGGAAGACCTGGACCATAGTAATAAGATCAAACTCGTTCTCAAAAGGCAGTTCTTCCCCGCCGACCGACTCAACCTGCACCCGGTCGCTCAGCCTTTTGTCTTGAATCAGCTTTCGCGAAGTCTCCGAAAAATAGGGCAGAGGCTCGATACCGGTGACCTGGCAGGCCGGAAACTCTTCGGCAAAACGGACGATGACCGACCCACTGCCCGAGCCGATGTCCATCACTTTACCCCTGGTACGCAGTCGGTCTTCCATACCAGACAGTTTACGGGCTGCAGCAACCACGACGGGCGCACGCAAAGCTGAGATTTTGCCTTGATGATAAAAAAAGTCTTCATCGTGGTCATGAAAGGTTTTCAGTGCGCCGGTCCGAAAGGCCTCCGGATAGGCAGGAAAGTCTCGCGACAGGCTTGCCAGGACATGGGTGGTGAGGAGTTCAGGTGAAGTATCGCCTAGGAGCTCGCCCATAAACGGCGCAAAGGTGAACTGGGTATCGCCCTCTGCTTGTAATACCCCGACCGCACACGCCGCTTGGCACCACACTTTTGTCCGCCAGGGGTCGAGTTCCAGAGCTTGGGCAAGCTCTTCAGCCGAGGCCGTTCCACTGCGCCGACGCATCTCAGCGAAATAGCCCAGCCGCCCGCCAATGTCGGTGATATGCGTCGCGTGTAGGCCAAGCATCCAACTCCGCATCATACGCGCTTGGCTATTTTTGGTTATTTCTTTGTTTGGCATAGCTGATCCTTACTCTTTTCAGCTCCTATGTTTAGACAAAAATCCCAGGATTGCTGCCTTGGACTGTGCCGGCTGTTCCACCCAAAAAACATGGCCGGCCGGTTCGAGCAGGACGAGTTCAGCAGCAGGAATGTATTCAGCCAAAAGCTTCGAATTCTGCCAGGCAATAAGGGCATCGTCCTTGCCCGTAATGACCAGCGTGGGACAGGCAATCTGCGCTAGCCGCTCATATGTATCATGCGCATAGACGGCTTGCATTCTGTGGGCAAAGCCTACGGGGTCAAGCGGCTGCTTACGCCGGGCTTCGATCAGCGCGGGGATAAGCTCTGGATGATGTTGAATATAGCCTTTGGTAAACGCTGTCTCAGCTAGCACCTTGCCACGTTCTTCTGCGGAGAGTTCTTCGGTTGAGTGGGAACTCTGTATGGCCTCGCCTTCCAAGCTGACTGCTTTTGGTCCTCCAGGAGTCGTGCAGCCCAGCACTAGAGACCGGACGTGCGTAGCATGCCGAATGGCCAACTCTTGGGCGATCATCCCGCCCATTGAAACCCCATATATATGCGCAGACGAGAAGCCAACGTGGTCCATGAGCGCGGCGGTATCATCAGCGATCATGCCCATAGTGTATTCCACGTCGGGTTTTTCACTCTGGCCTGAGCCGCGTTGATCGAAAGTGAGAACCTCAAACTGATCCGTAAAATCTGTGAGCATGCCGCTAAAGATGCTGCGGTCGCTTTGTGCGCCGTGAATGAGCACGAGCGGTTCACCCGTCCCGTGGATCTCATACACCAATTCAACTCCATTTACTCGTGCGCGTTGCATACTCCCCTCCTACGTTGCACGTGGCAAAAGTGTCGGCCTTCTCAAAAAAAACAGCAAGATCACCCCAAGGAAATTCAATCCAGCACTCAGCACAAACGCTATCTCATAATTGCCATAGACATCGTACAGATAACCGGCAACTGCGGGGCCGAAAGCGGCCGTTGAGCCAGCCACAGCAAAAATAAACCCGACGATGGCGCCCACTGCAATACGACCGAAAAAATCCCCAATGATGGCCGGAAAGAGCGCCGTTGTGCCGCCATAGGAAGCCCCAAAGACCGCCACAGCCGGGTAGAGCAAATCGAGGCCGGTACTATACAGAAAACCAAGAAAGGCCAGCGCTTGCAGCAAAAGACAGCAACCTAAGGTGGGAATACGTCCCAAGCGGTCAGACACTGACCCCATAAAGAGTCGTCCCGCAAATCCGGCCAATCCAATAACACTAATGAGTGTAGCGGCACGGACCTGGGAAATGCCGAGGTCGACGGCAAACGGGACAATATGGATAAAGGGCATGAACACCACCAGCCAGGTCAGCGTAAAAACCACGACTAACATCCAAAAGGCGACAGTCCGTCGCGCCGAGGCCAGCGTCCACTCGTCTTCAGCCAGTACCCTAGCCGGGGCTTCAAGAGACAGAGTTGGTTCGGCAGGTGCAGCCCCGTCCGGTTTCAGTCCAGCCGTCTCAGGATCGCGCACAAAGAAGAGTGCACACACCCCAATCACAGACATACCAACGAGTCCGATCAGCACATACGTCGTCCGCCAGCCGTATGCCGTTATAAGCATGGCGACAAGCGGAGGGACAAGAAAGTTTCCAAAACTTGCCCCGCTCGTACTGATACTCAGCGCAAGCCCACGTCGCTCAATGAACCAGCGCACAACTGTAGAATTACACGGCACAAAAGCCGCGCTCATGCCAAGCGCGGCAATGCAACCGAGAAACACGTATAGCTGCCACAGCGCGTGCACTTGGCTCATCAGCATAGTGCCGCTGCCCAGTAGGAGGCCGCCAACCAAGATCACACTGCGTGGCCCCCAACGGTCCGTGCACCAGCCGCTTACAATGCCAAGGCCGCTATAGATAAAAACATAGCACGCATAGGGCAAAGACAGTTCCGTCCGTCCCCAGCCCATTTCGGCTGACATCTCTGACATAAAGACGCCAAAGGAAAACTGAATGCCGTAAGCAGCGGACAAAACGGTAAACGAGCAGGCAACAACCACCCAGCCGTAAAAGAATTTCTGCTGACTAGGGGTCTGTGTACCAGACTCAGCATTGACAGGTTCGATAGCCCTCACTGCCCCGCAGTATCCAGGGCGGGAAAAGGTTGGTCAAGGGATAGCCAGAGACACAAGGAAGAGTGCGGGTACTCTAAAGTCCCAAAGCCTTGGCAATATTCACCCGCTGGATCTCATCCGTCCCCCCAGGGATACGCAGATTACGGGCAATCCGGAATATTTTTTCAATCCCGGACTCCTTCATGAGTCCGTGGGCACCGTGGAGCTGTACGGCTCGGTCGGCCACACGGTACAGCGCTTCATCGCAAAAGACCTTGAGCGCACACACGGTCTTGATGAGTTGGGGATCGACCTTGAACGCCCACAGGTTTCCCTGGTCGGCCTGCCATAGACTTTGAAGCGACATACTACGCATGGCTTGGACATCGAGATAGGAATCGACAACCATCCACTGTAAGGCTTGAAAACGACTGAGCGGGCCGCCAAAGGCATGGCGGTTTTTAATATAGTCGATACACCGATCCAGCAGGTATTGCCCCAGGCCGGTACACATGCCCCCGCGGCGCACGCGAATCCAGTTGATCATGCCCATGCTGAGGTAAAAGCCTTCGCCCTCCTGCCCCCACATGTTTTCCTGTGGCACCTCGCAATTCTCAAACCGTAACTCGCCTGTCATGCCATCATCCATGATGGTCCGATAGGTTCGCCCGATTTCGAGCCCGGGATTGTCTCGCTCCACAATAAAAACGGTTGCTCCCGCACTGCCTTTGCTCGGATCATGCATCGCACACACGAAAACCAAGTCCGCGTACTGGGCATTCGTAATATAAGCCTTCGTGCCGTTAATCACCCACGCATCGCCACGCTTTTCCGCTTGAGTCTGCATACCGAGCACGTCAGAGCCGCCTCGATATTCGGTGATAGCGTAGGCGCCGGTCGTTTCACCCCGGACCATCGGCAGGAGGTATTTCTGCTTCTGCTCCTCGTTGAGGAACATCAGCATCTGGTTTGGTCCTTCAGTCCACGACAGCATCCACTGCGTCACCCCGATACCATGCTGATAGACGGCCTCATGGACAAAGAACATATCGGTCAGACTGAAGCCGCCACCCCCGACTTCCTTGGGCATGTGCAGGGCATACAAGCCCTGCTCGGCCGACCGTTTCCGAATCGTCTGCTGGGCAGCCAACACCTCGGGCGCAAGGCGTCCGTCTTCGCGCAGATACAGATGTTCGTTGATCAGGTGTTGTGCAAGATCCTGCTCAATAGGCAGGGCCTCGGCTTCAATAAATCGATGGATAGCACGCACAGTCGTTGCCACATGCTCCGGCGGTGAAAGGTCGATCATACGCCAGTTCGTAATAGATTACGAAAAGAAATGCTATCCCATAGCACACAGAGGAAGCCACAAGAATGAAAAGCGAGAAAAGAGGAGATCATGCTTCACAGCAGACAATAAAAAAGGGGGCCGTTCGGCCCCCTCTCTTGCAATCATATTACTGTGTTACAGCTTAATAATCATCATCATCATCAAAATCATCATGGTCATGGCCGTCCGCTGCTGGACCTGCTTTCTCTGGTTTTTCAGCGATCGCGGCTTCAGTCGTCAGCATTAAACCCGCGACACTGGCAGCATTTTGTAATGCCACCCGAACAACTTTTGTTGAGTCGATGACGCCAGCTTTAAAGAGGCTCTCATATTCTCCAGACACAGCATTAAACCCGATATCGCCTTTGCTTTTTCTGACTTTGTCCAGCACGACGGGAGCATCAAGTCCGGAGTTCCTAGCGATTTGCCGAAGCGGCTCTTCAACCGCCCGACGGATAATATTAACCCCCTCGGCTCTATCATCGTCAAAAGACAGTTCATCTAGGTTGGCCCGGGCTCGCAGCAAAGCAACACCGCCACCAGGCACAATGCCTTCTTCCACAGCGGATCTTGTGGCATGCAGCGCATCATCAACGCGGGCTTTGCGTTCTTTCATCTCCACTTCCGTGGCTG
>CAUZQN010000239.1:0-5377 GCA_963581605.1 uncultured Binatia bacterium (SeqCode) | reverse complement strand
ATCATAGGGCTGCTCCTGTTGGCCTCGTCAGCCAGTGCGGATGACATGATCAATCTGCGCGTCGAGACTGTCTTAGCAACAGATACATCACAAGAATTTGATAATCGTCTCACCGGGATGCGCTCCCAGCTTCTCGCGTTTCGCTATTCTGCGTATCGCCTGGTTCAAGAAGAGCACCGGAAAGTCGGCTTTGGCAAGCAGGCAAATTTCTCCTTGCCTGGGGGACGGTTTCTCCAAGTCGTGCCAAAAGAGTACGTCCATGGGCAGATTGCACTCCAGGTGATGCTCATGGAAGGAACATCGCCGTCTCCACTCATGAATACACTGCTTTCCATTCCTAATCGTGGGACGCTTTTCGTAGGTGGGCAGAAACACCAAGGCGGAACGCTCATCATTCGCATCGGTGCTTCTACCGATGCCTTCCCTGCTGCAGTCATACAGACCGAGGAATAGCTGTTTGCCCTACGCTCGTCGAGCGGAGGCTTCGACTTGCCGAGCGTAGGCCTATGAAAATACGTAGGACCCTACGCTCAGCAGGCTGCCGAGCGGCCACAGATACCACGCGAGAGATAAAACCGGTCTTGTTGGACAAAAACGCAGGGTAAGGGCGATGGCTGCGTATCCCCCAGGCGGCATCATACCCGCGACATAGGGTCTCATGTGGCGGGCCAGGTAGGCTACAGGGGAGCGAACTATGTCCGGAACCGAGGCAAGGAGTTCTCGATATCACGCAGGAGCGGTGCGATAGCGTCTTTTTCTGAGAGCAGGGGCGTGTCGATTGGCCACTCAATCCCGATGTCCGGATCATTCCAGGCCAGACTGATCTCATCTGCCGCATTATAAAAATCAGTACACTTATATACGATCTGGGCGCGCTCACTGAGGACAGCGAATCCATGCGCAAATCCAGGTGGGATATACAACTGACGGAAATTCTGTGCAGACAGGACAATGCCAGCCCACTGTTTGAACGTTGGTGACCCTCGTCGAATATCGACTGCGACGTCAAAAATTTCTCCTTCGAAGACTCGCATCAGCTTTCCCTGGGGATACTGACGCTGGGCATGGAGGCCACGAATAGTGTCTCGGCCCGATTGCGAATGGTTGTCCTGGACAAAAATTGCAGGAATACCGCCTGCCTCGAATTTGCGGGCATGGTAGGTTTCGAGGAAGAAACCGCGTTGGTCGCGGTAAACCTCTGGTTCAACCACAATGACATCCGGTAATCCGGTTGGGAGAAAGCGCATCTGTTATCTATTTTTTATGGTCGTTATGGTCGTTATGAAGCATGCGTACCAGATACTGGCCGTA
Source organism: uncultured Binatia bacterium (SeqCode) (assembly GCA_963581605.1). Classification (GTDB taxonomy): domain Bacteria; phylum Desulfobacterota; class Binatia; order Bin18; family Bin18; genus Bin18. The sequence continues at coordinate 4,066 of CAUZQN010000239.1, read as the reverse complement.
GGCATTCCCTTTCATACTAGCGGCCTGTTGGGTGATCTCGGTTGCTGAAATATAGCCCATTTTATACGCAATTTCTTCGACACAGGCGACCATCAATCCCTGTCGTTCTTGGAGGGCCTGAATGAAATTTGAGGCTTGGAGCAGCGATTCATGCGTGCCGGTGTCCAACCAGGCAATTCCTCTGCCGAGCTTCTCGACATGGAGGTCCCCCATGTCGAGATAGGCTCGATTCAGATCAGTGATTTCTAATTCTCCGCGGGCAGAAGGCTTGAGATCCGAGGCGATATGGACCACCTGATTATCGTAGAAATACAAGCCTGTGACGGCATAGGTCGAGCGTGGCTCAACCGGCTTCTCTGCCAGGCTGATGGCCCGTCCTTGCGCATCGAACTCCACCACTCCGTAGCGCTCGGGGTCACGGACCTGATACGCAAAAATTGTGGCCCCAGTGGTGCGCTGTGTTGCAGTATGGAGCGAGTCCGGGAAACCGTGTCCATAGAAAATATTATCGCCAAGCACGAGAGCCACCGCATCACTTCCGATAAAATCGCGGCCGATCAAAAAAGCTTGGGCGATACCTTCCGGACTCGGCTGCGTTGCATATTCTATGTCCATGCCGAGCCACCGTCCGTCTCCCAGGAGGCGCCGAAATCCATCTTGCTCGTGTGGGGTGGTAATCACCAACACCTGACGGAGGCTTGCCAGCATGAGGGTCGAGAGCGGATAATAGATCATAGGTTTATCATAGATCGGTGTGAGCTGTTTGCTGACGGCACGAGTAATGGGATACAGCCGTGTTCCAGAACCACCGGCGAGAATAATGCCTTTCATGATCGATCCTCTCTTGACTCCTCGTGTCGAGGACGCCTTACGAGGGCGTTTGTGAGTTGGGTTTCCGTGTGGTCGAGGAACCGAGCCCGAGCCGTTCTCGGTCATACGTATCCGTCTGAATGGTTACACACCATGCTCGATTGTCCAGATACCAGTGGATCGTCTGGGCTATGCCACGGTCAAAATCGTATTGTGGTCTCCAGCCCAGCTCGGTCCGAATCTTGGTAGCGTCAATCGCATAGCGTCGGTCATGGCCGGGACGGTCTTTCACATAGGTGATGAGAGCAGTGTAATCCTGAATCCCCTGTTGTTTCAGAGCAGGATTGTCTGCCGCCGGGAGGAGGTCTTCCAAGGTTGTGCAGATACGGTTTACAATCTCTCTATTCGTTCGCTCATTCCCGCCGCCAATATTATATTTTTCACCAATCACGCCTTGACGTAAGGCGAGTAATATCCCCGTGCAATGATCCTCGACATGCAGCCAGTCGCGAATATTTTGCCCATCGCCATAGATGGGCAGCGGTTTCCCCTCAACCGCATTGAGAATCATTAAAGGAATGAGTTTTTCCGGAAACTGATACGAGCCGTAATTGTTCGAACAATTTGTGATGAGAGTCTGTAGGCCGTAGGTTTCGTGGTAGGCTCGCACGAAATGGTCGGCACTCGCCTTTGAAGCCGAGTAGGGTGAGTTCGGGGCATAGGGCGTGGTTTCGGAAAAGGCGCCTATTGCCCCGAGCGTTCCATACACTTCATCCGTCGAGATGTGCAAAAATCGGAATTGCTGCTGGTCTTTTGTGCTGAGCGTAGCCACGTATTTCCGAGCGACGTCAAGTAAATAAAAAGTCCCAACAAGATTTGTCTCAATAAACGGCCATGGACTGTCTATGGATCGATCAACATGGGTCTCAGCGGCAAAGTTCACAAGAGCGGTCGGCTGATACGTCTGGAACATCGACGCCACCGCCTCTTTATCGGCAATATCGGCTTGGAGGAAGGTGAAGCGAGAGTCGTGCCGTACGTCTTCCAGGTTGGCTAGGCGCCCTGCGTAGGTCAATTTATCGACGACAACAACGCGTGCATCCGTTTCCTTCATCACGAGTTGAACAAAATTGCATCCAATAAAACCGGCTCCACCTGTAACGAGTATTGTTTCCATGTGCATGTCCCGTTTGTCCCTCTGGCCCTGGCAACATAAATGAGAACAAGGGCTGCTGACAGCCCATTCTTTCTCGCTGCTGGAAAGCCGCTCTGGAAGAGGGACACGCCTGTCTAGCTGAACTCTATGCAGTCAATTCCCACAGAGTCCGACTGTATGATCTGAAAGGTCTATGATCTGCAAGATCAAAAGATCAAGAGACAAAAAACAAGAACGCATCTCGTCCGCCCGGCCGGATTAGGCCGTAGTATTTGTCAGGGTTACGACCGTTTCGGTTGCTGTCGGATGAGAGCCAACACCGTTGGCCGTAACTTGCGGGCTGGAAGGTGTGGGCAGAAGGCCCGACACTACCTCCCGGTAGGATGTCCCATTCAAACGAAATGTAGGTCTGGTCTGATCCACACCGGTATAATAACGCAGCAGGGTGAGATAGCGCCGGATTAATTCTGGCAGTAAGAAGTTTTGTCGTACGTGTGCTTGGGCTTGTTTTCCAAGCTGGGCAGTTTGCTCCGGATCATCTAGAATCCGAGCCATTTTTGTGGCAATGGCTTCGACATCAAGCGGCTCGACGAGATATCCGGTTTTTCCGTCCACAACCTGTTGCACGATCCCGCCAACGCGGGAACCAATGACCGGGGTACCTTGCCACAAAGCCTCGGATACGACCAGGCCAAAACCTTCGCGTGTTGAGACATGGACGAAGCCGCGCGCAAGACGCATGAGCGAGCCGACCACCTGATCGTTGTTTTCGACATTGACCCAAATTTGAATATCCCGATCGTCGCCAGCTTGTGCTTTGAGCTGCGCAAGCATGGCTTCTCCTTCCGGGTCGTCTGCCGCGGTGTTGCCCAAGAAGATGAGATAGGGTGCAGGGTCGTAGGCTTTCTCTTCACGCAGCCGCTTGAATGCCTTGAGGATGGATGCCTGGTTTTTGTGAATATCGTAGCGGGAAATTGCGGCCAGAATCGGTCGATCCGGATCGATAGTATGCTGCTGGAAAAGTGGCGCGAGAATATCCTTGGCCTGATTCTCTGCATATTGCTGGTTTTTTTCAGCCAGGGGATCAATGCACGGGGTAATTTGATACTGCGGGATCTGCAGCCCAGGTCCAACAAACTCGGGCATGGTGAAAATCGCCCCAGCGTACTGATTGATATACGGGGCCAGAAAGCGCCACACCGTAGGGTTCGGGGTTGAGGTATCAATATGGCATCGCCACAGGACATTGCCCAAGAACACCCCATGCATAATGAGCGCTGCGGGTTGGGGGTCGTGGACGATAATCAGATCGGATTCGATCTGGACGTTTTGCGCATTCGCGGCGAGAGTATCCAGATAGGTTTCGAAGAGTTCTTGGAGAGAAATCGGCTGGTCTACACCTTGGAGCGTATTGTGAAATTTCTTGGTGATCTGGAAGAAGGCGTCGTGGCCTTGAATGGTGGACCAGCTGGCCTGGACCCCTAGTGAACAAGCCAGAGGAATGACGCTGCGCAGCATTTCCGCCACCCCTCCGCCAACAAAGGTGGAATTGATATTGGCCCAGCCTCGACCTTCGACTGCACCGGCCAAGTGTTTGAGCGCCTCGACCTGGTCTTGTCCGATATACGGCTCGTATTCGTCTATGGTGAGAGTCGCTTCGGGTTTATATTCTTCTAATAATGCGCTCGTGTTATTCATACTACCCCTCCTTGCACCACCCGTATCCACTTCTTTTCTTATGAGAATATTCGGTTGTCAGAGAAGAACTCTTAAGCGAGCTTAATTCTCATGGCGTATGGCAACACGAGATAACGAAAGAATATGGCGCCATAAAAAGTACGAATCGAGGCGGGTTGTCAATGGGGGGAAGGGAGAGAAGACTGCTGAGAGAAATCGGGTACTCGCTCCGCCTTGCCCTAGATAGGGCAAACGGGTGTCTGAGAAATCCGGCAAATTCACGCAGCTCAGGCGTTCCGGTGCTCAGGTCGAAGCAGATCCATTACCGTCTTAACCGGATGAAACGTACTGCTTGGTACTTCTACAAAGGCGGTATTCCAATATGCCATCGCACCGTTCCACAGGCCCGGTAATTCGAGCGCG
>CAUZQN010000238.1:0-5389 GCA_963581605.1 uncultured Binatia bacterium (SeqCode) | reverse complement strand
CGTTATTCCCGACTTGGGGACTATACCTCAGCTGATTGCAAAAAAATGGTGTATCGATGAGAAGCGCATCTATCTGACTGGCCATTCCGATGGCGGTACGGTTGCGCTTGCTCTCGCGCTCTTAGATGAGACGCGCCACATTCCGGCTGCTATTGCTCCCAGCGCGGCTGGATTCACGAAGGCAGATTTAGAAACGTTTTCGTGTCCAGACTCGCTTTCCGCTATGATTTTGCACAGTGCCGATGATCAGCTTTTCCCCGGTTTTGGGGCGGAAATTGCTTCGTGGTTGGCCGCTTGCAATGGATGTCAGGAGCATCCCGGCGAAAAGGATGAAAACGGATGTATGACCTACTCAGGCTGCAAGGCAGGAGGCAAGATGGTGTATTGCGAAGGAACAGGCTCACATATTGAGTGGCCTGCGCTCAATACCGCGCTGCTTTCTTTTTTTGCAGGCACGCGTTCGTAGTGTTAGGGCGGAGGGGGCGTTAGGAGTTGTCTGTGTAGCTGCAGCCTGCTATCAGAATGCTGTTTCGGTAGCTGATACCATTGGTAAATAGTTGAAATTTCAGAATAATTGCCAGTACAATTGCAGAATAGTCATAGAATAGTAGATAGATGAGTAGTGCCAGCCGTATCTTCTTTTCCCTCTTGCTGCCGATAGTGATTGGTTGTTTTATCTCTCCTGCAGCGTGGGCGCACCGAGACCGAGGGCCGGACGACCCCTGTCGACGGGAAATCGGAACTTCGCTCCTCCATATCACGTTGTACCAGACCCAGTTTGACCCCGTGGCTGAATATTGCGAAGAAGTCCCACACGCGGGGAAGGCCTTCTTAGTTGTAGATGTGACTCCGGATCTGTGGGGGATGCCCATCGGGGTTGAACTCGTTGCGACAAATGAAGCCGGCCAGACGTCTACTATCCTCTCGCTGCCTACACAGGTGTATGAGCGCGGGGTGGCCAATACGGAAGTGGTTTTGAACCCTGAGGTCAGCTATGAGGTGCGCGTTGTCTTAGAGCTGGGATCCGCCCGAGAACCGCAGGAATTTTCATTTCCCTTTCAGGTTGCAGCATGGTATAAGGCCCTGATCATCCCAGGACTGATTGTGCTCGGGCTGATCGTTATCATGGCCGTATCCGTAGTTCGGTATAATATAGTCTCGCGGCGGGAAGAAGCGCTAGCGGAACCAATGGATGCAGTATACGGTGACAGCGTCACAAAGTGACAACGTCACCAACACAGGCGCGAATATAGAGGAGGGACACTTATGGCTCAGGCACAGGCTGTGCAAAAGGCACAAAAGGGTTCTGGCGATGGCTCGATGACGAGTGGTAGCCCTGTCAATCCGATGGACTGGTCGGTTGGATGGCATCCGTTGTTCTGGGGCTGCGGGCTCATCATGCTCGCCAACGTCTTTTTCTGGTACTGGAATTACGCCTTTATGTTCACGGCTGGACTCAACTCGGCCAGTCCGGAATTTAGCATGTATTACATGACGCTGTTCTGGGGTGAGCTCATCGTCTTAGGCCTCTTTAGTGGCGTGTGGTTTGGCTGGTTGATGCGGACCGGCCGCGCCATTCAAGGCCAAGAGTGCTCGCCTGCCGAAGAGGTACGCCGGATCGCGATTTTGTGGAGCCTCATAGGCGCGCTGAGTGTGTCTCTTTATATGGGAGCGAGCTTCTGGCCAAACTGGGACGGATCGTGGCATCAAACCATGGTGCGTGACACTGCGCTCACGCCGACCCACATTCCGATGTTCTATTTCTTCTTCCCCCTGTCGGCCATTCTGGCCATTGGTACCTATGTCTACGGACGGTTTCACATTCCCGCTCTGTACGGCAAAGACAAGGGCTTTCCGTGGTCGTTCTTCTTGTTGATCAGTGCCTGTGTGCTCGAATGCATGGGTGTTGCGTTTAACGAATGGGGCCATAGTCTGTGGATCTCGGAAGAGATTTTCTCAGCGCCCTTCCACTGGCCGTTCGTAATGTACGGCTGGCTTGCCAGCGGCATGTTCGCGGTGTGGGGTGAGACCATCCTGCGTCTATACGAGGTTGAGAAGATTGAAGAGGAAGCCAATTCGGAAGCCTCGCTTGAGCCGAACATGGTAGCGGACTGATACTGGCTCAGGTTCGCAGGTTGGATTGAACACGGATAACCTCAGATAATCTCGTACAGAGAGGCAGCACGCATGGCGGAAGGCACGACAACGGTAACTGACCTTGCAGACGCAGCCGAACGGCAAAAACGGCTCGAACTCAAGGAACTGCTCAACAAAAAATACAAATGGCTAGACTGGAAGTGGGACCTCGTCTTCTGGACAACGGCCATCTTCGTGGTCGCCGCCGCCGGCGATATTACCAAGCAGTTGTTCGCCGGCGATTGGGACTTCTGGACTGACTGGAAAGATCCGCAGTGGTGGCCGGTTATCACCGCCTTTGCCACCATCATCATCCCGTCCGCGCTCCAATATATTCAGTGGGCAGCCTGGCGGTTTCCGACCGGCGCGACATATGCAGCCTGTTGCATGTTTATGGCTGCCTGGGTGGGGCGTTATTTCCAGTGGGACTTGGCAGCCCACTACCCGATGAACTTTGTGTGGCCCGTCTCCCTGGTGTGCGCCGGGATCTTGATGGACTGGACTCTTATGAAGACGAAGAGCTTCATCCTGACCTCACTCGTTGGCGCGCATGTCTGGGCGTTCGCGGTGTGGGCGTATAATTATGTTCCGTTGGCCGCCTTTCTGCAGCCGGCCCATTTTATGGATCATGTGATAACGGTCGCGGATGTGCAAGGCATCGCGTATATCCGCTCGCAGACGCCGGAATATCTGCGCATGATCGAGCGCGGTGCGTTGCGCAGTTTCCTGGGTGAGACCCAGTATGTCTCGCTGGTGTTCGGCGGAACTGTCGCGTTTTTCGGATACTGGGTGGGTCAGTTCATTGGCCGCTACTTGGCGGTCTGGCCGATTCGGCGCTACTTGAAAACCTTGTGAGATGGTAATGATGATATCGGTGCAATCGATGAAGAACTGCCTCGCGGTGCTTGCGCTCGTATGTATTATGCCTTCGTTGACGCATGCGCACGGGGTGGACGTGGCGGTGATGGCGCCGCCTCTTATCACCTCAGGGCTGCTGGCGTTTGTGTGTTATTGGTTGGTGATATTGTGGCCTGTGTCAAAAAGAGAAAGCGCTGGGAGGAATGGCTATGGGGCTGCGCAGCCGTCGGGAGATTCTCAGACCATACGCATTAAGCGCAAACCGCGCCTGCGTGTCATAGAGCCGAGCAGGCAGGGCGAGGACGGCCAGCCGGCGACAAGGAGAGCGGCCGATGGCTAGGCGATTCGTTATCAGCCTCAGCGTCTGTGCGCTGGCTTTTGCCTCACTGGTCAGTATACCCAGGGCGTTCGCCCATGGTGAAGCCGCTGACGAGCCTTTTCTCAAGAATATGACCACGGCCTTTTTCAATGTGTCGATTTCTCCCACCGAAATCGAAATCGGAGAGCCTATTCGCATCACTGGTTCCGTGAAGATCTTGGAAATCTGGCCGCATACCTTAGATACACCGGAAATCGCCTCCATTATTCCCGTCGTGCCTGGCCCGGTGTTTGTCTTGAGGGAACGGCAGGTCAATGGGCAGGCCTCGATAGGGTCGTTCTTCGCGCAAAAAGGCGGCATTTATGAGTTTGACATGGAGCTCCTGGGCAAAGAACCCGGAGACTGGCACGTCCATCCCGGTATCGCCATCCAGGGAACGGGTACGCTGCTGGGACCGGGCGAATGGGTCAAGGTCAAACCCAGCGCCACGCCGCTTGAATTTCCGGTGATCTTGCTGTCGGGTGAGACCATCGAACTCAGCACGTATGGCGGTCAATTCGTCTGGTGGTGGTCATTTGCCGGATTCCTGCTTGGCATCGTCTGGATGTTGTACTGGACGCTGAACAAAAGGACGGTGGCAGCCCTTGCGGTGACACTCCAGATTCCGATCAATGATGATGCGCCCGACATTGGCTTGATCACCCCGCGTGACCATATGTGGATGAATGTCATAGTCGGCATCACCTTAGTGATGCTTGTTGTTGGCTGGACCTATGCCACAACAAATGCGCCGGTCCGCTGGCCGCAACAGACCGACTGGTTTACGCCACGCTTCATTTCTTCGGGCGAGAAGATGGCCGAGGTGCATACCAACGGAGCAACCTTTGATGAGGCGTCTGATACCCTGGAAATGAACATCCAGGTTACGAATGAGCTGGACAGCGAAATCCAGCTCAAGCAACTCATCGTGGCCATGGCGACGTTTGTGAATGGCGGCGAGCAAGAGCAGGCCAAAGCCGGGCCGAGTGACTTTGTTGGCCCTCTTGAAGTATCGCCTAATGGAATTATTGCCCCTGGAGAAACCAAAGATCTCACGTTGACGGTAACGAGCACGCTGTTCAGCCAAGAACGGCTGGTACCTATGAACGACCCCCAGCAATTTCTTGGTGGGGTCCTCCGGTTCGAGAATTCTCAAGGCGAGCATGAGTTAGTGACGGTTCGTTCGGGTGTCATACCAACACAGTTCCGTTCGACCTACCTACCGTAACAGATGTCGCGGAGCCCGACCCCCCCTGTTGGATGGAAGCGCGGAATCCGGGAGTCCGTATTGACGGGAAGTATCTTGTCAGTGTTCTATCTCCTTGCCATCCTCCTCATTTTCTTTTCGCCAACAGTGGCCTGGGCGCACGGCGGGGTCGCCATTGATATGGACCCGTGCGTGCAGCGTGCCGGTGCCTATCTGGTCCATTTTTCTGCGTACCAGCCGCAAGTGAATGCAATCGAGGAATTCTGTAGTAGCGTTCCGCAAACGGGCAATGTGATACTCGTTTTTGATTTGATCGATCCCGAACTGCGCAAGAAATCTGCTGCCGTTCGCATTGTTGAAGGGACGGGAGCAGCTGAACCGCGTTTGCTGCTCGATATTCCGCCAAAAATCTATCCCAATGGGGTAGTGAATGCTGAGGTGAACTTCGATACTCCTGGCCAGTATACGGCCATTATGACGCTTGATGATGTAGCTGGATCGGTCGAATTTCCAATCCGTGTGGCGGTGCTCTCGACCACGATGATGGTGCTGATCGGCGGCATCGTGGTTGGCAGTGGGGTGGGTTATTATGTGGTCAGTCGGAAACAGGGCTGGCCTCCGTTCAAAGCAAAGAATGAGTTGTCACTCCGGTTGCTGAAAGGGTAAGGTTCGCTCCTCGCGCGCTGCGTTGGTCCCTTCGTCCCTTTTCTGTCTTGTCTCGCCTTCTTTTGTCGCGGGATCCAGTATCGAATTATAGTAAGCAATGTGATATAGTCCGTGTCATGACAAGACTTAATCTGACACTCGATCCTGACACGTATAGCAAGCTA
>CAUZQN010000237.1:0-5389 GCA_963581605.1 uncultured Binatia bacterium (SeqCode) | reverse complement strand
GCGATCAACGGCTATGCCGTCGGTGGGGGCTGGGCGCTCGTCTTAGGCTGTGATTTCCGGATCGCTGTGGAAGGTGCTCAATTTTGGTTTCCGGAAGTCGACCTTGGGGTTCCGCTGAGTCCGGACACAACTGCTCTATTGACTGCCCATGTCGGCCCATCTCTCGCAAAGGAAATCATTATCACCTGTCGTCGGTATAAAGCCGAGGAACTGCTCCCCCTGGGGCTGCTCAACCAAATCGTGAAAAAAGAAGCGCTCTTGCCCGCCGTTTGGGAACTTGCCGACAGCTTGGTAGACAAGAATCCGAATGCGGTTATCGTCTCCAAGGCCACGGTAAATGCCCTGGCGCTGAGCCATGCAGTGATCACCCCGGATCTCCTCCTCACCAGAGAATAAGTCGAGAGACTACATATGGATAGGCAAAAAGAATACACATCAAAACTGTGCTCAGCCGAAGAAGCGGTCCGAGTCGTTCAATCCGGCGACTATGTCTCCATTCCGGTCTATTCCAATCCTACATTAATTGCCGAAGCGTTGGCCAATCGATTGAACGATCTTTCGGGTGTCACCATCCGTATCGGGGCACCTGCGAGCGACTTATCCTGGTATCATCCGGAAGCGGCAGAGGCATTTCAAATCGAGCCGTGGTACACCAGCCCGTATTTACCCAAGCCGATTCGACAAATGGTCACCGACAAACGCAGCGACCACCGTGTCTGTCCGTGCGCGCTGCTTTTCAAAACGCTGGACGAGGGGCGGGAGGGCGTAACGCCATCCGACGTGGTGTTACTCGATGTCTCTCCGCCTGATCACAATGGCTTTCTCAGTCTCGGTGGCGGAGTGTGGGACAAAAAGGAACTCATCCAGAGCGCGCACACGACGATTGCCCAAGTCAGCCCGGATTTCATTCGTACTGGCGGAGACAATTTCGTTCATCTGAGCGAGATTGACTATCTGGTTGAACTGCTGGACGGGGAGGCATTTCGTCCGCCTTTTCCAGACATTGAGTTAAGCGAAGTCGTCAAGGCAATTGCCACTTATGTCGCCCCGCTCATTCGCGATGGAGATACAGTTGAAGTCGGTGCGGGGAGTACCAGTGAAGCCTTAGTACAAGCAGATATCTTTGACAACAGGAATGACTTGGGTTGGCATACCGAGCGCATTCCGCGCGGCGGGGTAGAACGCGTGCGGCGTGGTATTTTCACTGGGAAAAACAAAACCCTGCATAAGAATCGTTCCGTTGCCACGGCCGTAGCCTTTAGTCGCGAGGAACGTGATTTCGTCCATGAGAACCCGCACTTCGAACTATACGGCGTTTCCTATGTGAACCATCTGCAAACCATCATGGCCCACGACAATATGGTCGCCATCAATAACGCCCTGCGCATGGATCTGACCGGCCAAGCTGTGGCCGACTCTTTTGGCCCGCAGATGTTTACCGGTACCGGCGGCTTTCCCGATTACGCCATTGCCGCGGTGTATGCCAAAAACGGCCGCTCGATTATGGTCTTTCCTTCCACCGCAGTGAAAGGCACGGTGTCACGCATTGTTCCACTAATGGAGGAAGGCAGTTTTGTGACCTCACCACGTCAGTTCACGGATTATGTAGTGACGGAGTATGGTGTGGCCCAGCTGTTCGGGAAGTCGCAACGACGTCGCGCAGAGGAGTTGATTGCCATTGCCCACCCGGACTTTCGTCCGGATTTAGAGAAAGCGGCAAAACGATTGTTTTGGCCGTAAGGAGAAAGAATTATGCCCGCACAAGAACGCTGTCCGGAAATTCGGACCGAGATTCGCAAATTTTGCAGCCAATATGGGGATGAATATTGGCGCAATCTGGATAAAGAGCATCGGTATCCGGAAAAATTTGTGGATGACTTGACCAAGGCCGGCTGGCTGGCCGCGTTGATTCCCAGCGAGTACGGCGGCTCCGGACTCAGCATCACCGAAGCCAGCGTCATTCTGGAAGAGATTAACCGCTCGGGCGGCAACGCTGCGGCCTGTCACGCCCAAATGTACATCATGGGCTCCCTCCTCCGGCATGGCAGCCCCGAGCAAAAACAGCGTTATCTGCCCAGCATAGCCAGTGGCGAGCTGCGGCTCCAAGCCTTTGGCGTGACCGAGCCAGACGCGGGTTCGGACACAACCCATATTACCACCTCGGCCTACAGAGAAGGCGATTATTACATTGTCAATGGCGGGAAGATCTTCACGTCCCGTGTACAGCACTCCGATATGTTGCTGCTCTTGGCTCGGACCACGCCGTATGAACAGAGTGAAAAGAAAACGCTGGGCATGAGCATCTTTCTAGTCGACCTCCGAGAGGCCGGCGACTCGATCGAAGTCCGGCCCATCGACACCATGCTCAACCACGAAACCAACCAACTCTTTTTCCGTGACCTCAAAGTCCCGACAGAAAACCTGATTGGCGAAGAAGGCAAAGGCTTTTATTATATCCTGGACGGCATGAATGCCGAGCGTATCCTTGTGGCTTCGGAAGCCATCGGTGACGCGCGCTGGTTTATTAAGAGAGCGGTCCAATATGGAAACGAGAGAGAGATCTTTGGTCGGCCAATCACCAAAAACCAGGGCATTCAGTTCCCCATCGCGCTCGCCTACGCCCAGACTGAAGCGGCTGATTTGATGCGTTTTCGTGCAGCTGATTTGTTCGATGCTGAGGAAGCCTGTGGGCCAGAGGCCAATATGGCCAAGCTGCTGTGTTCGCAAGCCTCGTGGGCTGCCGCTAACGCGACCATCGACACCTATGGTGGCTACGGCTTTGCCACGGAATACGATGTCGAGCGTAAGTTCCGAGAGTGCCGCTTATTCACCATCGCCCCGATCTCGAACAATATGGTTCTCAACTTCATCGCCGAGCATGTGTTGGGCATGCCGAGGTCGTACTAAGAGATGAGGGACTAAGAACTACTAACAACACTCTGTCTTGTCTCGGAGGCCAGGCTACCTGGATACCTGCTTGCGCAGGTATGACACAAAAAGAACGGTCATTCCCGTGGAAACGGGAATCCAGGGGGGAGGGACCCATGAAAATCGATACCTCTTTTCTACCATCAACCTTTGATGCGGCGGCCAAGGTCGCTCGCGATGCGGAAGCCATGGGATTTGATGGGCTGTGGAGTGCGGAAACCAGTCATGACCCATTCTTTCCACTGGTGGTGGCGGCACGCGAAACCGAGCGTATTCATCTCGGTACCGGCGTCGCCATCGTCTTTCCACGCAGTCCTATGGTCCTAGCCAATATCTGTTGGGACCTGCAGGCCAACTCCGCCGGACGTTTTATGCTGGGTTTAGGCACGCAGGTCAAAGGCCATAACCAGCGCCGCTTTAGCGTGAAATGGGTCTCGCCAGTCAAACGCTTGCGTGAGGTCATTCTCTCCCTGCGTGCGATCTGGGATTGCTGGCAAAACGGCACCAAGCTCAACTTTGAGGGCGAGTTCTATCAGTTCTCGCTCATGACACCGTTCTTTAATCCCGGCCCGATCGAACACCCACATGTGCCTATCATCATCTCCGGCCTCAATCCGTTGATTAGCCAGCTTGCTGGCGAAGTGTGTGACGGGTTTTTCGTCCATAATTACCATACCCCGAAATATCTGGCTGAGACCGTCATCCCGAATATTGAGAAAGGCATTGCCAAAGCCGGTCGCAAACGCGCAGACTTCACCCTGCAAACGGGGGCGTTCATAGCCAGCGGAGCGACCCAAGATGAGGTGCAAAAAGCCATCGGCCCCGTGCGTCAACAGATTTCGTTTTACGCCTCAACCCGGACCTATAAAGGCGTGCTGGACGCCCACGGTTGGGGAGACACTTGCTATCGGCTGAACGAAAAAGCAGCCAAGGGCGATTGGGACGGTATGGCAGCCGAAATCACCGACGAGATGCTGGACGAGATCGCCGTGGTCGGCACGTATGACGAAATCGCCAAGAAATTGAGCGCCCGTTACAAAGGCGTCTTAGACCGGATCATTATTGGTTTTGGTGCGCCCGAACGCCAAGACGAAGGGTGTTACCGCGAACTGATGCAGGAAATCAGACGGGAGATGGCGTAGGGGCCGACCGTCCATGCACCTGTGGGCGAGGTAACCTCGCCCCTACGCAGAAAAAGGAGGAAGAAATGGGAGCACTCACTGACAAATATTGTATTGTGGGCGTGGGGGAGACGCCGCATATGCGTCCGTCAAATCGCACCACGCTGTCCATGGCCTGCGAGGCGATCAAAAAGGCGATGGCCGATGCCGGTCTCGAATCGCGCGACATCGACGGCATGACCAGCTATCAGGCCGGAGACTCCACCATGTCCACGCATGTGGCGACCGCTTTGGGCATGCGCCTGAACTACGCGGTCGATATCTTTGGCGGTGGATCGAGCACCGAAGCTTTGGTCGGTAATGCTATCGGCTTACTCGAAGCCGGCTACTGCAAGACCATGGTGCTCTTTCGCTCCATGAATGGCCGGTCTGGTCGCCGCATGGGCGGCCAAGCGCCAAGCGGGCCGGTTCCTCCGACCCGTGCATCCGGCGATAACCAGTTCTATATGCAATGGGGGCTGACCTCGCCGGCCCAGCGCTTCGGCGTTTCCGCCATGCGCTATCTGCGCGATACGGGTGCCACGACGAAAGCTTTTGCCGAAGTCGCGGTTGCCCATCGTTATCATGCCAGTCTGAATCCTAAAGCCGTTATGCGCGCTCCGATTACCATCGAAGACCACCAACGGGCGCGTTGGATCGTGAAACCGTTCCGACTGCTCGACTGCTGTTTAGAGACAGATGTCTCGGCGGCTATGATTATCACCTCACGTGAACACGCTTACGACCTGCGTCAGCCGCCGGTATTTATCATGGGCGGCACCGGTCGCACCTTAGCCCCCAATCCGGCCTGGAATTACTCTCGGCCCGAGATTCATTATGTGGCGGGCAATTATGGTCGCAATCGCTTATTCGGCATGGCCGGCATCAGCCAGAAAGATGTCGATTTCATTTCATGCTACGACGCCTTCACCTTTACCACGCTCATTCAGCTCGAAGCGTATGGTTTCTGCGGCAAGGGTGAGGCAGCAGATTTTGTGAAAGGCGGACGCCTCAAGATCGACAACAAGCTGCCCTCGAACCTGTCGGGTGGACACCTATCTGAAGGCTACACTCACGGCGTCAGCATGGTCATAGAAAATGTCCGGCAGCTGCGCCATCGCGCGGACGATGCTTGTCCGGGCTGGGCGGAAGGCAAACACACCTATGACCGCAGCGCAGGCTGCCGTCAGGTGAAAAAGGCGCGTATCGCCGCCTGCCTGGGTTGGGGTACGGAAACCATGTCCAGCTCGGCTATTTTACGCGGGATTTCGGCGTAGCAAAGGAGAGTAGCACATGCCAGG
>CAUZQN010000236.1:0-5394 GCA_963581605.1 uncultured Binatia bacterium (SeqCode) | reverse complement strand
ACGCGATAAAAGCACCGGTTATCAGACAGTGTTCGAGTATGAGACTTTCCTCCTCTGGTTCAAATGTGCTGAACCGATGCCCCAATTTGGCATCCGGTGACATGTTATCGAACCAGTGGATAAAGGAGTCCGCTTCCTCAATCCGGACTTGCCGGGCTTGCGCGGACTCCGTTCTGGACCCAGAGATCAGAGATGGGTTGTACGTCTGCCAAAAGGGCAGATACTGAAAATCCCCAAAGGCCGTCAGGAGCTTCTGTACCTTTGTGGTTCCGCTTCTCAGCTGACCATAGACAAAGGTAGGATTTGTAATCTGAATCTCTGCAATTTCCGGATGTCGGGCAAAATCCCGTTGCATCCGCAACCGGTTACTGAGTAGACGCAACAATTTTTTTTCAATGGCGAGCGCGCCCTGTTCATGCAGGCAGGCATCGGTGTTATACGCGGCATGTAAGAGCCGGAGCGGTTCCACGGCCTCGGCATCGATGATATCGATGCCGGTCATCTCTCGGGCCCGGGCCAGCATGTGATCAGCGGACATCTGTAACGGAAAGGGTTTGCTTTCTTGCTTCATAACATTGCTCTCTTGGTCTGTACGACTTGCTATCGTTAAGCTTAACTGGGGGAACAACCCGGCAGCGGATATCAGCAAGGGGATGGATGTGGATATCCCGCTGAAAATTCCCTATCCACGGCAATCGTCGCCCCATTCATTTCCCTGGCATCGTCATAACAGCGTAAGGAAATAGAGCAGGCAGCTTTATCAGCTTGCATGGTTATTGGCAATTATCGTTGCCGTTGCCCCGGAAGGCCTGAATGCCCGGCATGAGCACGATCTTTTCGGAACACTCTTTGATGACGCCTAAGGTGCGTCACGCCTCAGCTCTCAGCACGTCCGAACTGGTCATGAACTTGCCGTAGGCAAAACCAACGACCAGGGACAGGAGGCCGAAGACAAAAACAATCGTGACAGCTTGGGTACCTGGGAAATTGGTACCAACGATGAGCAACGCCAGCGCCACATTACGAATCGCCGTTGAGATGGCGAGCGAGCGTCGTATTTCAGCTGCTTGGCCTCTCATCATCACGTCCCCAATAAGGAGACAGGCGAGAATGGAGACAAGTGCTGTCAGATGAGGGAGGACACCAAGGTCAACAATTTCCTGGGCTTGAGTGGCGGTGATCAATGTCAGTGTTAGCACGACACCGACCCGACCCAGCTTAGGCACAAACTGCAGCAGTTTCTCTGCCCACTTCGGTCTGACATACTGGATGGTCATGCCGAGACTCAGTGGGATCAGCTGGGCGGTCAGGAGTGTCTGGAGGATTTTCAGAGTATCGATTTGTAAGCCCGCCTCACTCGGGGGGAGACTCAGGGCGAGAATGAGCGGTGTAAGCGGCAGCCCGAGGAAGGAAACAATCAGCATGATCCCCACCGCGTACGCGACATCTCCCTGTCCCATCCCGACAAAGGGAGGGGCCAACGGTGCGACTGGGACGGCGGCTAGGACGAGCAGGCCAATCACAATGTCAGGTCCTAAGGGCACTCCCTGCAGAGCGAAAGTGAGTACACAAGGCACGATCACAAAATTCGCTACGAGACCGCGCAGCACGAGTTGGTACTGTGTGGCGATGGCGAGCACTTTGCCTACTGGAGGGTATTGTCAAGTTATTGAATGGGCAGTTTTGACTCTCCCACCTGAGACTAAAAAATCGGCCTCAGGTGGTCTCTACATCCCACCACGGACAGAGAAGCGGAGTATGGCAAGGTATTTCTCCCACTTCGAGCACAACTTTTCGCTCTCCCTACGACAACTTGACAATACCGTTTCGGCCGCTCTGACGTCTGTTTTCCTTTAGGCGGCTGGGTGAGTAGCTGCGAAAGGGGGCAGACTTATCTTCGGATCTCGCTACACTAATCCGGAACAATAATCCGCATCAAGGAGAACAGTGTGGAATTTGGCATCCTGCAATTCTTTAGCTGGCCTGGACGTCGCACCGCGCTCTCAACCGTCTATCAGCGGGCGCTGGAACGTATCGAGATTATGGATCAAAACGGCTATGACGCGGTGTGGCTCACCGAGCACCATTTTACCGACTACAGCGTCTGCCCGTCTATTCCAGTCCTTGGCAGCTATGCGGCAGCACGTACTAAAAACCTGCGCATCGGCACCGGCGTCTGCTTGGCCGCTTTCTACCATCCGCTCCGCCTGGCCGAGGAAATCGCCTTGCTCGACACACTGTCAGGCGGTCGGGTGAACTGGGGAGCCGGACGCGGCTTTGATATGAATGAGTTCAAAGCCTTTGGCGTACCGGTTGAAGAAAGCCACGCCCGCTTTCGAGAAACCGTAGACATTGTAGTCAAAGCCTGGACCAATGATCGTCTCACTTACAAGGGTAAATATTTCTCCTTCGATGATGTGGAAGTACTCCCCAAGCCGCTGCAAAAACCGCATCCACCGGTCTGGACGGCAGCTTCTTCTCCGGGAGCAATCGAGTGGGCCGCCTCTGAGGGTCATTCGATTCTCATGGACCCACACGCCACGCATGTCGAGCTTGGCAAGAAGTGGGAGTTGTATAGAGATACACTCGAAGCTCACGGCCATTCTATTGAAGGCCGTCAGACACCCATGGCCCGCCTGCTCGCTATTGCGCCAACGGAAGAAAAAGCGATCGAAGTCGCACGCGAGGGGGCAAAGTGGCTTATCAAGACCTATGTACCGCCAGAAATGTATGGGCACGAGGACCCGATCCAACGCTATGTTGACAACGTTGTCATTCACGGCACGCCGGAGAAGGTTGTGGACGAACTCGCCCGCCTCAAAGAGGAGATCCATTTGGACTATATCATTGGCGCACCGTTGAGCCATGAAAGCTTCATGCAGTTCACCGAATACGTGTTGCCTCGCATGGGGTAAAAGGCAGACGCGGAATACAAGGGGTCATCAATAATGAGTAGTGTTGCTTTTGGGATATTTGACCATCAGGAGCGCAGAGAAGACACGCTCGGTGCACTGTATGACGGGCGGCTGCGGCTGCTGAAAATGGCCGACGAGGCGGGTTTTTACTGCTATCACTTGGCCGAACACCATGCCACGCCTCTGGGTATGGCCCCATCGCCGAGTCTATTCCTGGCAGCGGCAATACAACACACCAAGCGCATCCGCTTGGGTCCGCTCGTCTATTTGCTGCCGCTGTATCATCCGCTACGACTTATTGAAGAAATCTGCATGCTCGATCATATGAGTAACGGACGCTTAGAGATCGGTGTGGGCCGAGGCGTCTCGCCCTTTGAACAGGCGTACTTTGGGGTGCCTTTTCTGCATTCGCGCGCGATGTTTCAAGAAGCGCTTGAGATGGTCGTGGCGGGCCTACGCCAAGAGCGCCTGTCGTATCAGGGTCGGCATTATGAATGCGTAGACGTGCCCATTGAACTTCACCCCAAGCAAACGCCGAATCCACCCTTTTGGTATGGTGTCGTCAATCCGAACAGCCTCCAATTTGCCGCCGAGCGCGGCATGCACATGGCCAGCGGCGGACCGAATAATGGACTCAAGAAACTGACGGCTCAGTATCAAGACATGTGGTCCCAAAACCGCGATAATCCGCTGAATCTCAACCCGCATATTGAAGCGCCCAAGATGGGCGCCTTGCGGCATATTTTTGTGGCCGAGACCGATCAGGAAGCCGAGACCATTGCTACGCCGGCCTACAAAAAGCATTACGACAACATCGAAAAACTGTGGCTGGACTTTGGTGTTGCTCACACCTTGTTCACCCCGGACCTGGATGTCGCCCGCAGCCGCGACGTCGCCATCGTCGGCTCGCCCAGTCGAGTGCAGGACGCCATTGCCAGCTTCTTTGAGACCAGTGGCTGCAATTATATTTTGGGATCATTCGCCTGGGGTGGTCTGACCCAAACCCAGTCCGAACGCTCAATGGAGCTGTTCGCCACGCAGGTCATGCCGAAGTTTGGATGAGGCCTCAATACGAGCCTCATCCAAGCATTATCCGAGCATTGCATGGAGCATTGCAGCTATGACTCACCCGCGACCTCTCGAACGAACTCTAGAGCAAGCTCCTGATCCCTCAGCTTCGGTGAAGCATTCTCATACAACAGCTGCCCCTGCTGAAGAGGCTGGCGGACTTCGACTCAGTGGACAAAACGCTGGACTGCGGGTGCTTCAACCCTACCTCCAACGCGCGCATGCCAGGAGTGCTGAGCGCTGGGCGAGAAAGGTCGAAAAATGCATCAGCATAGATCATCTCCGGCAGGTGATGGAGAAGCGCGTGCCACCGATTGTGAGAGAGTATTATCGTGGTGGAGCCGACAATGAAATCACGCTCAGAGACAATGTCGAAGCCTTTCAAAGAGAACGTTTTAAGCCGAGATCTGCGGTACAGCTAGACTCAGTCGAGATGCAGACTGAAATTCTAGGCCACACCATTGGTCTGCCCGTTATAGCCGCTCCGATAGGCAGCACCCGCATGCTCTGGCCCCGTGGAGAGGCCGTCGCTGCCAAGGCGATCGGCGAAGCAGGGACAATATGCACCCTCTCTACGATGACGGGGACTGATCTAGAAGAAGTCAGAGCTGCCTCACAAGGACCGTGTTGGTATCAGCTGTATCTCGTTGGTGGGAAAGACGTCGCAGCACGAGGCATCAAGCGCGCAAAAAACGCGGGCTATTCTGCGCTCGTGCTCACTATAGATACGGCTGTCGCGGGGAATCGCGCCCAGCACGAATGGTTAGGCGCCTCACAAGCAATTAATGGCACGCCATTCCAGAAACTGAAATTTGGCCCCCAAATGCTACCCCATCTCTCCTGGCTGAAGAGCTTTTACGCGGACGGCGGGATGATGCAATTCCGGAATGTTATTCTGAATAATGGACAGCCAATGCCATACGCGGACGTTGGAGCTCAGCTGCGCGCTTCGGTCGTCACGTGGGAGCATCTACCCTGGATTCGAGAAGTCTGGGGCAAGGATAAGCCCATCCTCATGAAGGGTGTGCAGTGTGTCGAAGATGCCCAGCTCGCGGTCGAGCATGGAGTGGACGGCATTATCATATCTAACCATGGCGGACGCCAGATGGATCGCGTCTACCCGACCTTGTACGTACTAAAAGACATTGCGTCCAAACTCAAAGGCTCCAAGATGAAGATCTTGTTAGATGGAGGCATTCGTTCCGGCGGAGATGTGGTCATTGCCTTAGCCCATGGCGCCGATGCCGTGCTGGCTGGACGGGCATATGTATACGGTCTTGGGGCAGGTGGCGAGGCGGGGGTTCGCAAGGCGTTTGCCATCCTGAAAAAAGAAATTGAGGATACCATGCGGCTCCTAGGCTGTGCTTCGATTCACGACTTGAATGCGGAAGAGCATCTTCTTCCGTATCCC
>CAUZQN010000235.1:0-5405 GCA_963581605.1 uncultured Binatia bacterium (SeqCode) | reverse complement strand
ACGTGGGGAGATATCCCGAACCGCCAGGCAGCCGAGAACCTGGATGCCTTTGTCGCGTTTATTACTAAGACGGTGAAGAAAGACAAAGAGCTCAAAATCCCGAATTTAGGCACCTTTCGGTTGCGCCAGCTAAAGGCGAGAATCGGACGAAACCCGCAAACCGGGGAGCCGCTCAAAATTCCGGCTCGTAAAAAAGTGGCCTTTACCGCAGCAAAAGTTTTTAAAGAATCAATTCTCGGCGTGAAAAAGAAAAAATAGCGCGCCCGGAGATTTATATATTTGGTGGATGGATAGCCCCCATCTCTTTTCTCTACCCTCTTCTATGTCTTACAAGGGGCGTCGTACGACGCCCCTTCCTTCTTGGACAGTCAGAGAAGGCGCCGAAAAGACTCGGTATCCGTGCATGAGCTACGCGGTAAAAGAAATTTTTTATACCCTACAGGGTGAAGGGACTCATACCGGCCGGCCGGCCGTGTTCTGTCGTTTTGCCGGGTGTAACCTCTGGTCCGGTCTCGAACAGGACCGGGCCTCAGCCGTATGTCAGTTTTGCGATACTGATTTTGTAGGCGTGGATGGTCCTGGGGGCGGGCGCTTCGTCTCCGCCCAGGAGTTGGCGTGTGCCGTTTCTGCCAAATGGCCGGCACAACACGCGGCCGCGGCGTCTCCGTTTGTGGTGTGTACGGGCGGCGAGCCACTGCTGCAGCTTGATGAAAATCTTATTGTAGCATTGCATGCCCAAGGATTTGTGATTGCGATTGAAACAAACGGCACCATCTCTCCTCCACCCGGAATTGATTGGATCTGTGTCAGCCCTAAGGCCGGGGCGGAACTCGTGCTCAAGAACGGCGGCGAACTCAAGCTTATCTTTCCGCAACCGGGAGCAGAGCCGGAACAGTTTGCACACCTCCAGTTCCAACATTTCTTTCTCCAGCCTATGGACGGTCAGGATCGGGAATACAACACGCAAGCGGCGCTCCGCTATTGCCTCGAACATCCACGTTGGCGGCTCAGTCTGCAAACGCATAAACTGCTAGGAATCCCGTGAGTAAAAATCCCATGCAAGCCGCTGTCTGAGGGCCCATAGTGAAAGACGATCAGACCCCGCAGGAAAAGCTCTTACAGCTGGCCGCACGCCAAGCTGCGCAACAAGGAAAAAGCGTTGCTCGATATTTGCGAGAGCTGCAGGCCGCGTTCGCTCGTCAAGAGCGTCAAGAACGTCAAGAGCATCAGGAGAAAGTTGCGGCACGAGACACTGCGCCCGCGCAACACAAGACACGTGAGAAATATGTCACCCTCACACGTGGAGAGGTTGCGCGGCTGTTTGCCCAGATGACCGACGAGCGTGATCGGGTGCTGTTCGCGGCGATGTATTATTTCGGACTGCGAGCCTCGGAGGTCGGACTCTTACGGCGCGAACACGTCAACTTCACAACGCGCCAGATTCACATTCCTCGATTGAAGAGCGGCGTGGCTGGCGAGAAGGTCATGACCACAGAGTATCTGCGGCTGCTGCGCGACTATGTCGGAAATCGGAGTGATAGCCTGCCCTATCTTTTTCCTTCGCGCAACGCGCGGCCGGTGAGCCGCCAGCGCATCGATCGGCTGTTTCGTATGTATGCCGAGCAGGCAAATATTTCACTCCATAAGCGTCACAGTCACTGTCTTCGCCACTCTATTGCGGCCCATCTCCTGGACGCCGGACATACGCTTGAGGACGTGCAGGATCATCTCGGACATAAATCCATCCACTCAACAGTCGTGTATAGCAAAGTATCCTCAGGATCTTCGCCTAAGCGCAAACCCATCACGATTCGCATTCAACACACTCGGATCTCTGGAACGGTCGTACGTATAACAAAGAAGCCGGTCTAGAGCCGCGAGCATCTATTGTTTTTTCAACGAGTCAATATTTTTATTATGACCCCTTGACTCCTCTCTCAGCGTACTTATCTTTTGTTTGTCAGACACAGCCTAAACAGACAGGAGGTAGAAAAAATGAGACGAGAACTAAGTGTATGGCGGAGCCCTTTTATGACGGTGAATCCCTGGCGACACGACATGCAGAGTGTCTTTAATCATCTCTACAACGATCCTGCTTGGCCGACGGTCGGGATGTCGGTGAGTGCGGGATCAGCACCCAAGATCGACAGCTACATCGAGGGCGATGAGATCCACATCAAAGCGGATTTGCCAGGTATTGATCCCAAAGATGTTGAGATTTCGCTTGATGGAAACCGGCTGACGCTCAAAGCCGAACGCAAGGCCGACAGCCAAGAAGAGAAAGGCGGCTATTTCCATAGAGAGATTTCGTACGGTTCGTTCGAACGGTCGTTTGTCCTGCCGAAAGGCGTGGATGCTGAGAAAATAGCAGCGATCTCTAAGAATGGAACGCTTGAGGTGGTTGTCCCGCTGCCGGAATCCGCGACACCAAAACGGATTATGGTTGATGTGAAAACCGGGGACGCGACTGCTACAGCCTAAGGACTGCTGCCCCCCTTCTCTCTCCAACGGACAGGGGGCTCTCATACTGAGCC
This sequence comes from uncultured Binatia bacterium (SeqCode), assembly GCA_963581605.1. Lineage (GTDB taxonomy): Bacteria > Desulfobacterota > Binatia > Bin18 > Bin18 > Bin18. The sequence continues at coordinate 2,871 of CAUZQN010000235.1, read as the reverse complement.
TCCTGTTTTCCTTTCCTCAATCCACCGAAATCCACCGATTAAAGCCTTCAGGCGTATGGCCATAAGGCAAGCACGCCTCGTAGTATTTTTTCTAATTATGGAGGTCATGTGGGTCACCCTGAGGCGAGAGCTGTGCTAAAATTCGGCCAAGGAGAGAACGATCTATGATCGACTGGCGACAGTACTTGACCCGAGACCCGCAGGTTTGCCATGGGCAGCTTTGTGCGAAAAATACTCGTGTTTTTGTGACGAACATCCTCGATAGTCTTGCAGAAGGAGCCACCCAGGAGGAGATTCTGCGAAGTTACCCATCACTCAAGCGTGAACACATCGCTGCTGCCATTGCTTACGCGGCTGAGTTAGCCCATGAAGAGAGCTTGCTCCCGCTACAGCCGTAATGAAGTTCAAAATAGACGAGAATCTCCCTACTGAAGTACTCTCCGACCTCCGGGCAGCGGGTCATGAAGCAGACAGTTTACCAGATGAAGGATTAGCTGGAGTTCCTGATTCCATTGTCCTCGATAGAGTCCAACGAGAAGGCCGAATTCTGCTGACCCTGGACAAAGGCATTGCCGATATTCGTGCCTACCCTCCGGAGCGGTACGCTGGCATTGTCTTATTTCGCCCTCACACTTCTGGCCGAGGGGAGGTTCTCACGTTCGTCCGCCAGCGGTTAGCTAACATTCTGCAGATCGATCTTACTGGACACCTTCTAATCGTCTCAGAGAGAAATATCCGAGTGCGGTAGGGAACATCCCGGACATCCCAGACTTCCGAAGTTACCCGATGATGTTGGCGCCAACCACTGGTTTATTGACAGACATCGGCAGGCCAGTGAGCTGAGCCAAGAGCCGGCTTGAGGACGCAAGCTGTTCGCTCACAACATTCGTTGAGAGTCCTGAGAAGGCATCCGCCCGAGCTGTGAGCGTGGTCACTACTTCTTCCAATGGGGTGTTGCCAGCCCGTTCTCCGATGCCATTCAGAGTGCATTCCACCTGGCGCACGCCATGCTCAACTGCGGCTAACGAGTTCGCCAGGCCCAAGCCGAGATCATTGTGGCAATGCACACTCGTGTCTCCTCCAGCCACCTGCTTGCGTATTGTGCCACAGAAGGGGCCAAACTGATGCGGTACAGCCTGTCCGGTAGTATCCGCCAGACTCAGCGTAGCTGCCCCAGCGGCGACAACGGCTTGACACACCTCAACCAGGTAGTCCGGATCTGAGCGGGATGCGTCCTGGGCAGACACCACAATACAGTTGAGATATTGGCGCGCATACTCAATAGCCTTGCCTATGGCATCGAGCGCCTGTTGACGGCTCAACGCCATTTTGTCAAGAAAAATATCAGAAGTCGGAATAAAAACATTGATGCCTGGCTTTCTGGCAGACTCCACGCCCCGCAGCAAGCACCCGTCGCACGTCTTTGAGATTAACCCGCGAGAGACCAAAGACTACAGGCTCACTCACCGCTTGGGCAATTGCTTGCATGGGTTCGACCTGCGAGGGGCCGCCATAGCCGATCAACCCGCAAGACTTCGAGTTGACGGGCAACCTGGACTTTTTGCGCAAGACTCAGGATTGCGCCCGAGTTTCGCAGACCGTCTCGCAGTGTGGTGTCATAGATCTTGACGACTGTCTCCGTCATAAGGTTTCCCTCCAATCACAAAAGAAAAGGGGCTCCGAGTATTCTCGCAGCCCCTCAAATGCGAAGGCCACGAGCAGCGCATGCCGCCCGTGGCCTTCAAGAGTTTTTCGCGTCTACACTTCTCTCTTGAACCCACCAGGCGGAGCACTAAGGAGGAGGCCAAGAAGCAGCCCTGGAGTCCGGACAAAGAGTCTAAGAGAAGGGTTCTATACTACCATGTCGCGCCCTTCTGCCGAATTGCCACTGGGCTTGTCAAGGTCTTGAGATTCCGGGGCGACTTCTAGCATGTTATGCTGCGGGGCAATAATGGGCAGGATATTTTCCCCACGGACGAAGCCCGCTATAGGAGGCCCTATGCGAGCAGTAAGGATGGGCATGTGTGTGGTGATGGGGTTAATCATGACGTCGCCGGTCTTTGCTGAGGATAGCCCAGATTATCTGGCCGATGTTACGCGGCAGATGCAGCAGCAACGACAGCAGGACGCTACGGACCGTCAGCATCGGATCATGCAGACGGTCCAGACCCACAATGAGGTGCGGAGGCCGATGACCCAGCGCCGGTTAGTGATCCAGCGGAGGAATAATCGCAGTGCGATTTTTAAGGCCGAGCAGGACTACCGATTTTATCGTGACTGTCTGGCTGCCGCTGCCGCCCAGTATGGCTGTGCTATCCACGCCTATGTCCTGATGACCAACCACGTCCACCTGCTCCTCACCCCACACCAGCCTGATAGTATCCCGAAAACGCTCCAATCCCTTGTCCGCCGCTACGTCCAGTACTTCAACTTCCACCGTCGGCGCACGGGCACGTTGTGGGAAGGACGCTATCGGGCCACCCTCATCGACAGCGCTGGATATTTGCTGACCTGCTCTCGGTATATTGAGCTGAACCCGGTGTGGGCACGAATGGTTGGCCATGCGCGCTTGTATCCGTGGTCGAGTTATCGGTGGCACGCCGAGGGGAAGACTGACGCGTTGATTACGGATCATCGCTTGTATCGGGCGTTAGGCAAGACGACGGGGGAACGGCCGCGGGCGTATCGAGAACTGTGCAGAGTGCCACTCGAACAAGAGAGCCTGATCGCCATTCGGGAGGCGACGAACAAGGGCTGGGTGTTAGGCAGTACTCGGTATAAGAAGGCCATGGCGGCCCGCCTCTCGCGGCGAGTAGCGCCGTTACCCAAGGGCCGTCCTCGAAAACAGACCCCTTAGCCGAACCGGCCCGA
>CAUZQN010000234.1:0-5422 GCA_963581605.1 uncultured Binatia bacterium (SeqCode) | reverse complement strand
GTTCAACAGGGCAGGGGCAAAAATCAGATCACTTTCTAACAAGAGAAAAGGGGAGAGAATTTTGTTTCGCACCAGCCAAAGCGAATAGATGTTATTGGTTGTCCTGTACTTTGGGCTGACAATGTACTCAATAGTAAGGTTTCCCGCTATTCGAGCAAGAAATTGTCGAATACTGTGTTCTAAATATCCGACAACCACAATGAGACGTTCAAATTTATACAGATGAAGGGTATGAACTAAGTGGGCTAATATTTCTTTTTCATTAACTTTTGTTAGGCATTTAGGCATGTCCTGGGTTAAAGGGCGTAAACGTTGTCCCATACCCGCAGCAAGCAATACAGCAGTCGTTATCCGTTCGGTGTGGCCAGTCTGATGCATATAGTTCCTCGATTCAAAAAGAGTAAATTGCGTCTTTCGGGCTAATGCTGAACGCGGAAGAGCTCCGCAGACCACCAAGACAGGCGACCATAGCACCTTTTGGCACCCACCTTCTAGTCTGGTATCACCGGTGTGGGGCGGCTGCTGCTTGCAACCCAACCCGCAGTACCCTCTTCCCCCTCCGTCTGACCGGGGTCGGCTCTGAGCAGGCCGCCCAAGCAAAAAAGAAAAGCCCTTCAGGCAAGAAGAGTGCAAAAAGAGCCTAAGTACTTGATTTTGCAATGTCGGAAGCGGGACTCGAACCCGCACAGGGCAATGTCCCAAAATATTTTAAGAGCCCCGTCAAAAAAATGCCTACCCCGCCGGATTTCTTCATTCTCTCCTCTAAGTATCTGTATTAACATAATAATATAGAAAACCAGGCTTGGACAGTGTTTTTCTATTCGCTTTGTGCTAATCGAGCAAAGAACTGCAAGTATCGAGTAAGTACATCTAGGGAGATAACATGCGTATCAATCAACGACCGGACCATTTGAGTGGCTAAGACGATGGGACAAGTGGATGATCTGCCGAGAAAAGGGCGAACGGGAACGTTTATTTTCCTATTGCTGATCAGCACGGCGCTGTTGCAGGCCAATTTTGCTCAGGGCCAGCTTGCTCAGCCCAAAAAAATTACCGAGCTCCGATCTCAGGCCGAGCGAGGCGTTGCCGAGGCGCAGTTCCTCTTGGGCGTCCTCTACCATGACGGCCTGGTCGTGCCCCAGGATGGGTGTGGCTCTCATTCTGAGCATATTTTCAGGCTGCAACTCGGCTACCGCCGAGAAGGAGGAAAGCCCAATGAGTCGCCCATTTCCCGATGATCCGTTTCTCAAAGGTAATTATGCTCCCTGGCCTATGGAAGGTGAGGCCCACGACTTGGTTGTTCAGGGAGAAATCCCCCAGGAGCTTAATGGCACGCTGTATCGTAATGGATCAAATCCGCAGTTTTCACCCCGCGGACGCTACCACTGGTTTGACGGCGATGGGATGATTCATGCGTTTACGCTCGGTGCCGGCGAGGCACATTATCGGAATCGATGGGTGCGGACAGAACGCTTCAAGCTTGAACGAGAAGCTGGCGAAGCGCTGTTAGCCGGACTGAGTGATCTGAGCAATACGGATAAACGTGCGGAAGGTGTTTTTCCGAACGCCGCCAATACCAATATTATTTACCACGCCGGCAAACTCTTAGCCCTGTGGGAAGGCGGTCCGCCGTACGAGCTGGATCCCTCTACGCTCGATACCATCGGCATATACGATTTTAACAGCAAGCTGCAGGGTGCCATGACTGCCCATCCCAAGATCGACCCCGAGACCGGCGAGCTGCTCTTCTTCGGCTATGGACCGTTTCCCCCTTACCTGCGCTACGATGTGGCGTCAGCAGACGGCGACATCATCCGCAGCCAAGAAATTGATATTCCTGTCCCAACCATGATGCACGATTTCATTACCACCCGAGAGCATGTGATCTTCATGGTCTTTCCGGCGACCTTGCGGCCGGAGAATCTCACCTCCGGTTCACCCATACGCTGGGAGCCTGAACTCGGCACCCGCATCGGCGTCATGCCACGGGATGGAGGCAGCGACGATGTGGTCTGGTTCGAAACCGACCCATGCTTTGTCTTTCATCCGATGAATGCCTACACCGAAGGCAATCAGGTGATCGCCGACGTATGTCAGTTCCGCCACCTGCCCCTGTTCGATGTAGAGGACGAGAACGGACAAACCAACGTCCCTGTCTTAACCCGCTGGACGCTGGATTTTGAGTCCAAGTCGATCACCATGGAACCGCGCGACGATCAAACCTGTGAGTTCCCGCGACTGGACGAGCGCTACACCGGCCTGCCCTATCGCGCGGGTTATGCTGCCACCAAATGCGGCGCAGCATCTCTGATAGATGAGCCGTTTAACGCAGTGGTCCGATACGATCATGCAAGCGGTCAGTCGCACGTCCACGAGTTTTGGCCAAGCAGTTTTTCATCCGAGCCGATCTTTGTGCCGCGCTCAGAGTCTGCCGCAGAAGGAGAAGGCTTTCTACTCGTTGGCGTGTACCGAAAAGAAGAGCACCGCAGCGACTTGGTGATTCTTGACGCAGAGAATATCGAAAGCGACCCGCTGGCGACTGTCCAACTGCCACACCGTATTCCGTATGGCTTTCACGGCAACTGGGCAGACGGGTTGTCGGTGGAATAGGCAGCAGTGGGGAGACTCTAGGAGGGTCCGCGCTGTCGACCTTCTTGGTTATGAGCTTGGACGAAATTCTTCAAGACGGGAGATACAACCTGTCTGTTCAGCTTTTCGGTAATAACGCTCATCTGCTGTCAAGAGCAAAGTTTCTGCTGAGCAGAGCGCAACCGCATGATACAGCGTGTCAAAGACATGGTGGTCGAGTTGAACGGCCAATTCACACGCACGGTTATATACTTCCAGAGTGTCTAAGACTGGGATTTCCATAGCGTAGAGTACTCCGACCGCCTCGCGCACCAATTCTGCTGCGACACGTGAGACAACGGCAGAAACCTCTGCCAGCCAATGCGGCGGCTGTAGAACCTGGACTTCGCCGGATTGTATCTCTTGCAACACGGCTAATGCTTTACTGACATCCGGTTCACGTTCTTCATCTGAGAAGATCCATTTCACGGCGACACTCGCATCCACAACACACTGCATTATGGGCGGCCTTTCTCCCTGGCTGAACGAATTGTCGGCGCGCTTACGGACGGCATCTTTTTCCGTAATTTGAGCAAAGCATCAATCGCCTGTGAGCGACGTTGTTGACGCTGCTGCTCTTCAACAGCAGCGCGCATGAGTTGTGCAATGATGGCGCTCTTATTCTTTTTTGCAAAGGTTTTATTGAACGCAGCTTTTACCTCATCAGGCACGCTGAAATTGAATGTCGCCATACCCCCTCCGTTTTGTTGAAATTATCAACAACAATTGCAGATGCAGCCCGCTCCAGTCAAGAAGGCAATTCGCCAGGACAGAACGAAGAGCCTTGACCAGCCTTCTCTAAAGCAGCCATGTATAAGACATGGTCCCGCAAAAATTGTTGGGTAGACTGGGCAGGCTGATCGGTTGCCTCTCCATACTGACGTGTGCCCTCCCCGCCCTCGCCTATCAAGAAATCTCGGTCGAGCACGGCGGGGCCATAGCCGGTCGAGTGGTCTTCGACGGCGAAGCTCCACAGCCCCGCTTTCTACCTGTACACAAGAATAGAGAAGTATGCGGAGAGCGCATGCCAGATGAAAGCCTACTCGTCGGTCCAGACGGCGGTCTCAAGAACGTCGTTGTTGTGCTCGACGGCATAGCCGCAGGCAAGTCGCCGGCAGACACGCCGGCCGTTCTCGACAATAAAGACTGTGCCTTCGTCCCGCGCGTGCAAACCCTAATCGTTGGCCAAGCCCTTGAATTACGCAATAGCGACACCATCCTGCACGACGCCCACGCGCGCATACATGGATATAAGACCCTTTTCAACCTTGGATTGCCGGAGTGGGCCCACAAGACCTATCGCTTTGAGCAGCCGGGCCTCGTGCTTATTGATTGTGACGTCCTGCACACCTGGATGCGGGCATATGTCATTGTCACCGAACACCCGTATACTGCGGTCACGGACTCAGCCGGGAGTTTCTCTCTGCAAGAAATTCCTCCAGGCACCTACACTATACGTGTCTGGCACGAGCAACTCGGCAAACAGACTACTCAGGTGGCCGTTCAGGCCGACCGCACAGCCAAACTGCAATTTAGCTATACACTTAGGCAGAAACACGATAAGGGAGAATGAATTCCTTTGAGGAGTAGAGAGCCTATGTCGAACGATTCTGTCCACTACGAACTACACGATAGCATCGCCATTATCCGCCTCGACGACGGCAAGGCCAACGCCGTCAATCATGCCTCGATCAAGGGTCTGACGGCAGGGCTGGCGAGAGCTTCCCAAGAAGCCAAAGCCGTTATCTTGACCGGCCGGCCGGGGCGTTTTTCAGCTGGATTTGACCTGTCCGTCTTGAACTCCGGACCGGATGCCGCACGTGCGCTTGTCACAGCCGGTGCCGAGATGCTGCTCAAGATCTTTACCCATCCTCAACCGGTTATCGCAGCCAGCACCGGCCATTCTATTGCGGCTGGGGCCTTTATGCTCTTGGCGGCTGATACGCGTCTCGGAACTGAAGGGGATTTTAAAATTGGTCTGAATGAAGTCGCGATCGGCATGACCCTGCCCGAGTTTGGCATGATGTTCGCCCGGGAACGTCTGTCCAAACGCCATTTTACCAACGCCGCGATTCAGGCGCGTCTGTATAATCCAACAGATGCAGTTGATGTGGGTTTCCTGGATCGCGTGTGTTCAGCCGACACGCTCTTAGAAGAAGCACTCACCGAAGCCCGCCAGCTCGCAAAACTCGACCTGCCATCCTATGCACGCACCAAAGAACGCGCCCGGGGTGCCCTGGCAGAGCAGGTCCGACGGGATTTGGAAGAAGATCTAGCGCAGTTGATGGCTTGAAGATCTTAGAATTTCCTCGCCCCCCAGGGGCGAGGACGAAGGTGAGGGGAATCTTAAAGAAGAGCTTCCTCTGATTCACCCTCATCCTAACCTTCTCCCTCAAGGGAGAAGGGATCCGTGACCGTCGCCTAACGCTAGGACAAGATACTGTCGCCTGGCTGGAACGGCGTGGAATCCGGGGATTGCGAGAGGGGACCCCACGTCAAGGTTTCCCCTGGACTTCGCTTCGCTACCTCCACACAACTACATGGGGATGGCGAATTACGCTCCGCTAATCCGCCCTACGGGATTGGCCTTGGGCGTGGACAGAAATACGCCATTCACCCGAGCTTGCGCATCAGGCTTGCACCGGCTCCAACTGTGCCAAGAGCGCCTTGGCGGCCTGGAGATCAGCCGTGTCTAACCCCTCACTGAACCAGGTATAGATGTCGGACAGGAGCTGCTGGGCGTCTTCGTGTTTGTCTTCTTGCTGCCACAATCGAGATAAACTCAGGGCAGCGC
>CAUZQN010000233.1:0-5424 GCA_963581605.1 uncultured Binatia bacterium (SeqCode) | reverse complement strand
GCTGAGCTGTCCGTTTTACCAAATCATGACAACTTTACGAGAGGCCGTACCGGCGCCCGGTTCTATCATTCTGAGCGCAGTGTGTAGGGGCGAGGTCACCTCGCCTCCGCTTCAAGAGCAAGGGGTCGCATGCACGGGCAAACGGCTCTACTGCGCGCCATTCTCTGGGTGAGGGACTTGCACCAGGAGCGAGAGGCAACAACAATGGGCGCAACTCATGCGTGGCTTATCCGTTGCTTTTGCTTTGCTCCTTGGTTTGTTGCCGGTCATTTTGATTGATGTCTCGTCGGCCTGGGGCCAATACGAGATTGAAGAAGAGAGCCCGGTGTGGGTGCGCGGTCTGCTCGACGTCCGCATAGCGCGTGGCGGGCGCTCCTCAAGCTGGACGAGTAGGGGGCCGGGAAAGACCCGCTATGGTGGCCGCGAGACCACACGGGCGACCCGCCTCACCGTCTCGCAGCTCGCTCTCGAACTCGGCGCTGCACTGCCCTGGGACATGGTTGCCCGCGCTCAGCTCAATTGGGACCCTGACGGCTATAATGATGATCGTCCGCTGCTCATAGAAGCCTATCTCCGCAAAGAGTGGGGGGAATGGGCGCAGGGCTGGGGGGTCCAGACCGGAGTCATGAATCTGCCCTTCTCGCTGGAGCACACCGGTCCTGCCTGGACGCCGCAGTACACCCTGACGCCGTCAGCGCTCAATTCCTGGCTGTGGGAGGAAGGCCATCTTGTGGGCATAGAAGGCGAGTGGTGGCGTGTGATCCAGAGCCGACTCCGCCTTGGTCTGCTTGTGGGAAGTGGTTTTGGGCAAGACCAGGCGGGCCATCTGTTAGCTGTGCGAGGCTGGGTGCTGAGCGATGCGCTACATGGCGTGAATAGCGATCTGCCTTTACCCGCACGGGGACAACACGTGCCCGCTTTTGACGAACAGGATAACCGCCCCTCGATCTATGCCTGGCTGACCGTGCGCGATCTTCGGCGACAGGCCGAGCTTGGCATCGGATACTTCGACAATCTCGGGGATCAAGACGAGCCAGGGGTATGGGGAACGCGTTTTGGCACCCTGGGTGTGACCCTGCATCCACTGCCACAAGTGGATTTCGTGAGCCAGTATCTCATCGGGGAGGCGCGTCACCGTCCGTGTCGATGTGGTGTGAGCTTCCATGCCTTCTATGCGCTCCTCTCTTGGCACCACCGCAGCCATCGTATCAGTGCACGCTACGATGTATTCCGGACTCATAATCAGGATGGTCTGCCCAATTATCGAGATCGCGGTGATGCGGTGACCCTGGCCTATCTGTTTGAATTTGGCCTGCAGCATCGGGTAGGGTTTGAATATATATTTGTTCAGAGTCGGCATGCGCAGCCCTTTCGCTCGTCGCCTTCCGACGATGGCTGGCAGCTCAGTTATCGGTTTCGGTATTAGGAAAAATATGCGGGTCTTACTGAAAGCAAGCACGTGCATAGTCGGTCTGAGCCTTGGCAGCTGGCTTGCGCTTGTGGATTGTTCTTTTGCGCTTGCTGGAGAGATCAACGGACGTGTGATCGGGCCGGATGGTGAGGGCATCGCCCAGGCTGTGGTGTTTGTCCAGACGCTGCCTGCCGGAGTCTCCTCACCGACTCCGCTGGCCGCAGCCCATATGGATCAGGTGAACGAGCAATTCGCTCCCACCCTCTTACCGATTCCTGTGGGGACCAAGGTCTCTTTTCCTAACCAGGACCAAATCCACCACCATGTGTATTCCTTTTCTCGGGCTAAGCGCTTTGAAATTCCTTTATATAGAGGTGAAGAAGAGGCGCCCATCGTTTTTGACAAGGCTGGTGTGGTGAAGGTCGGGTGTAATATCCACGACTGGATGGCAGGCATTATTCTCGTCGTGCCCACACCTTTTTACGCTGTCACAGCAGGCGACGGCTCATTTACCCTGCGCGATCTTCCTGCTGCGACCTATCCCCTGGTGAGCTGGCACGAGCGCAGTCAGACCGCGGTTGAGGAGACGCTCCAGCAGATTTTAGTAGACGAGAAGGTGCCGAACGTCACCTTCTCCTTGACCCTCAAGTCCGGCGGCTCTCGTCGTCCTATACGAGGCTCCCGAGGCTACCGATGACATGGTGGGTGCGTAGTAGTCTGCGTACCAAAATTTTTCTAGCCTTTTCCAGCTTGATTCTGGCCGTTCTGCTCTCGACCTTGTGGTTCACGCAGCTCTTCGTAAGCCGTCAGGTCCAAGCGACACTCAAGGAAGAGCTCCTCACCACCGGGCAAGTCTTTCAAGGGCTGATTGCGGAACGGGCGACACGACTCCTGACAAATACGACCCTGCTCGCCGGCGACTATGCGCTCAAGCAGGTCCTGGTGACATATCACCCGCTCACGTTGTCTTCTGTGGCCCGGAACTATCAGCAGCGGATCGGTGTGGACTTGCTGTGGATTACGGATGAAGAGGGGAATCTGCTTGGAGATTCTCGCGGAGTTCCGAATGCAAGCGTCGAACTGGCGACATTGTCTGCACTCTCACAAGTGCTCGCCACTGAAGAATCGTTAGCCGTTATTAGTGTGGTAGATGGGACGCTTTTTCAGTTGGCGGCTGTCCCTATTCTTGGACCCGATGCCATCGGCTTTCTGGTGCTGGGCCAAGGGATCGATGACCGCACGGCTCGCCAGTTGCGTGATGATACCGGCTCGCATGTGTCTTTTGTGACACAGGGGAAATTTTTTGCTTCCTCCTGGTCTCCCCAGGTAGCCAACGGAAATTCGCTGCAGCGTAGACTGCGTGATGAGTTGCGACATGACATGCAAAATATGCAGGATATGCAGGATATGCAGGAGCAAACGCGGGTAGTCACAGTGGCGGGAGAACGGTTCCTGTCTCTTGCCGTTGCCATTGAATCTCAGCTTCCTGTTCCGCTGTACGCTTTTATCCAGCGCTCCTATGACGAGGCGCTTGCGCCTCTGTCTGCGCTGCGCTTGCGGATTATCTTGATTGGCGGGGGCGCATTAGTCATCGCCCTGTTTGTTGGTGGCGGGCTTGCCAGTGGAATGACGGCTCCTATTCAGACTTTGGTCCATGGCATGCGAGAAGTGCTCAAAGGCAATCTGGATCTGCGATTGCACGTCGACCGAGAAGATGAGATCGGCTTTCTGGCTCAATCGTTTGATGAGATGGTCGAAGGACTCGCGGAGAAGGAGCGGATTCGGGATACGTTTGGGCGCTTTGTGTCACGCTCGGTTGCGGAGGCGGTTCTTGAGGGCAAAGGGGCGTTGCGCGGAGAGAAACGCGAGGTCTGCATTCTTTTCCAAGACATCCGCGGTTTTACCGCTATAAGTGAGCGTACCGACCCTGCGGCACTGCTGAATATGCTGAACCAGTTTTTTACGGAGATCGTCGCGGCTGTCGAGGCTGAGGGTGGAATCGTCAAGCAATTTACCGGCGATGGGGTGATGGCCTTATTCGGTGCGCCGGTCAAGCACGACGACGACTCGGAACGGGCCGTACGCGCGGCGCTGGATATGGTGAGACGTCTGGCTGATTTGAATATCCGTTTAGCTGCCCAGAATTTACCAGCCATTCGGATAGGCGTAGGCATTCATACTGGCGAGGTCGTGGCTGGACAGATTGGCCCGGACGAACGCATTGAGTACGGCGTTGTGGGTGATCCGGTCAATTTGGCCAGCCGCATTGAAGGACTGACAAAGGAAATGCAAACAACCATCCTTGTTTCTGAATCGACAGCGGCTCTGCTTGGACCGGGTTTTAGCTTGGGCCGTTCGGCCATGTTCTCGGTGAAAGGCAAAGAAAAGCCGGTGCGCGTGGTTGAGGTGTTGGGATATGAGGTTTAGTTGTTCACCACTTGCCGCGCCGCGTGGGGAACTGCTGTGCCTCGGCCAGGCGCTGGAGGAAGTCTGCCCGAGGAATGAGATAGGCACCGAGCCGTTGCAGATGCGGATTGGTGATTTGGCAGTCGATCAGACTAAACTGCCACGCCCGCAGTTTTTGGGTCAGCGTACAGAACACAACCTTGGAGGCGTTTGAGACGCGTTTGAACATAGACTCGCCAAAAAACGCGCGCCCCAGACTGACCCCATAGATGCCCCCGGCCAGCTCGCCGTTTACCCACGCCTCGGCGGAATGGGCAAACCCGGCCTCGTGCAACGCGCAATACGCTTCTAATATTTCAGGCGTAATCCAGGTTCCTTCACCGGCGCGTATACGTGTCTCTGCACACGCATAAATCACCTCTTCAAACGCCCGGTCAAAGGTGACCGTGAAGCGTTCTTGGCGCAGCAGGCGACGCAGGCTGCGCGAAATGTGGAAGCCGTCCGGATCGATCACACAGCGTTGCGGCGGGCTCCACCACAAGATAGGGGAATCATCTCCATACCAGGGAAAAATTCCTAATTCATACGCGTGCAGCAAGCGTTCGGGGCCCAGGTCTCCGCCGACAGCTAAGAGTCCGTCTGGATTTGCCCATTCCGGATTGGGAAAGACGAGTTCGTCGGTGAGTTGGTAGATTGGCATGGGGATACCGTGCGTCAGACTGGACCGCTGCTTTGATACTCGGAATACGATACGGCTTCTCATCACGCATCGTCGAACGCATCGTGCAACGCATCGTTCACAAAACCGTATGGCGTGTCAATTGGACCTGCCTCTCAGGTTCTTGCTTTTTGAACTCAAATGGCAGACAAGGACAAAAATACACCCGAACAAGGAGGGCTATGATGGACAGGGTCAGCAAGGTGCCATTTGATCAGGTTGATGCAGAACTCCAGGCCGTGATGCGCGAGTATGACCAAGAATTGGGCGGTTCGGAGTTTGTGCAGGTGTTCGCCCATGCGCCTGAGGTCTTTAAGTCCTTTATCAATTTCTATTTCCCTTTAGTCTCGAACGAACGGGGAAACGTTAATCTCAAGATCACCGAGCTGGCACGACTCAAAGTCGCCGAACGCAATAACTGCAACCTTTGAATGCACGCCCGGTTTGCCTTGGCAAGGCAACAAGGAGTGACCGAAGAACTCATCGCAGAACTGCCGCAGTATGAAGACAGTGTGTTATTCACCCCACGGGAGAAATCGGCCATCCGCTTTGCCGACATCCTGGCCGGAGATCACGGTCAGGCTTCCCGAGAGCTGTTTGACACATTGCGCCAACATTTTACTGAACCGGAAATCCTGGAATTGGGCTGGCGGATTGCGACGTTTATTGGCTACGGCCGCTTGATCCATGTCCTCGGCTTAGAGATTGGACAGACCTGCCCGCTGCATGCTGGGGAGTCCGGAGCCGAACCGGACGCGTCGACAGCGGCGAAGTAAGCCACTTATGGCTGGTTCATGAGATCGGAGGCCGGGTGAGCGTGGCGTCACCCGGCTAGAGACTATGCACGATCAAGAGAGGCGTTGAGCCTTTTGAGTAGCTCTTCTGCTGA
>CAUZQN010000232.1:0-5426 GCA_963581605.1 uncultured Binatia bacterium (SeqCode) | reverse complement strand
TGCCGCACTGAGAATGCGTTGTTTTCGCTCGGTCTTTTGTATCTCACGAAGCATAACGAGTTTCAAACTTAAAACACGTTATAGTTTTTGTGTCAAGGAAAATCCTTCGCCGCGAACTTCACCAACCTGATTTTACTGCGTGAGATCTGCCCTGTCCGCCTCTGCCTATATAGAGTTTGAAGAATCAGTCAGCTCTGTAGAAGCCGACCATATCCTCTATCACCTTATGTCCATGTCGGACTAAGAGCTCTTGGTCCTGTAGAACAAACTCCTTCTTTGCACCCGAGGTGAGCATGGACTGGGTTGCTTCCAAGGTGCTGGCATCTTCCAGGAGCGCTTCGCGCAGAAGGATCTTACTGTACTCCTGACTAAAGCGGTGAGCCGCATTTTGTACCGGCGGGAAATACGTCCGGACTTCCCAAATCGTCCGCCCCGGAGCGAGGGGCCAAAAGTGATGCGTTAGATACGTTCCGTCAAAGACGAACACATCAAAATTGGGGAAAATCATATTGGCGTCAAAGGCCCAAAACTGACTCCGAGTCGGATTCACGCCTGACGGTAGTTCGCCCATGTCCCAATCCCGTTTGACAATGGACGAACCAAAGCGATGCGCGAGCAGCTCGACCGGGCTGGGCTGATGGCCAGGATTGCCGAATACCGACATGCGATGGTTGCGTTCATACAGCTTGAATGCAAAGGCGTGCGCGTACGGATTGTCCGGGCTGGTAAACGAATCGGGCAGCGAGCGCTTATGTAAGAAGGGTACATGATACGCCTCGTGAAAGGCATCTTTGAGCACCTTCCAGTTGGCCTTGAGTTCCGTATGCCAGGCGTAACACGTAGTCAGCTTCTCGAAAGGATAGCCCTCCAGCCCTGCACCAAGTTCTCCAAGATGTTCCTTTAAGGTTTCAGGTGGCTCAGGATTGAGATTGATAAAAACAAAGCCTTCCCACACATCGACCGTAATCGGCGTCAGGCCAAGCTGGTCTTTTTGAAGAGCAAAAAAGCTCTTTTCATCTGGTACGAATTTGAGGCTGCCATCGAGGCCATAACTCCAGCCGTGAAATTTACACGTAAAGTTCTGACATGTGCCTGCATGATCCCACACCACCTTATTGCCCCGATGGGAACACATATTGTGAAGAGCGTTGACCGCCCCGTCCTTACCACGCGTCACAATGACTGACGTGCCACACACGGGCAAGTCTTTAACAAAATAATCGCCCGGATTCAGGATCTGCTCTACGCGGCCAATATTCAGCCACGTCTTCTTATAAATCCGCTCCCGCTCCAACTCGAAATATTCTTGTGAAACACACGGCTCAATTGGAATCGGCCCGGTGCCGAGTTCAGGGTAATCGTCGTGCCAGACTTTGCCGGTAGTGATGGAGTCTTGTCCGTTTTGTGCCGGAGTAGGCATAGAATCAGTCCTCCTTATCCCCCTCTATCCCATATTGAGATACGTATTAATAGCTTTCTTGCCATCGACCACATTTGAAGCAATCAGTAAAGAGGTTGGTACGCCTACCATTCCTCTCTAAAAGGCCGGATATCAAGCTCAAACGTCCAGCCGGAACGGTCCTGATGGACGACGTTCCAAATCGTGTCGGCAATGGCCGAGGTCTTGATAAAAAAGTCGTCCGGTTTGTCGTCCAGCAATTCGCGCGCGAACGGCATATCAATGCCTCCATCGATAACGAGGAAAGACACATGCACTCCCTGTGGCCCCAGAGTGCGTGCCATAGACTGGGCCAAGATGCGTTGCGCGGCTTTAGTTGGTGCGAACGCAGCGAATTGCGGCTTACCCCGCCAGGAGGCGGTGTTGCCCGTCACCATAATGGCCCCATGCCCGACTTCGAGCATATGCGGGACAACGGCCCGGGCCATATACAGTAGCCCCATCGTATTGACCTGGAAGTTCTGCTCCAAGCCTTTTGGATCAATCTCTAAAAACGTACCGAATATAGAATCAAAACTGACTGCATTGTTGATCAAGACTGACGGTGGTCCAAGTTGCTCGGTCACTGCAGCGACCGTCGCATTCACTTCAGCCTCGTTCCGGACATCACACACATATGCCGTGGTACCCGGAATCTCCTGCTCAAACTGTTTGAGCCGCTCTTCATTGCGGGCAAACATCGCTACGCGATAGCCACCCTGTGCAAACCGACGCACCGCAGCAACACCTGTTCCATGACCCACACCAGTCACAATGCACACTTTTTCCAGCATCACTTCTTCCTCCCGGATTCAAATCAAAAAAGATACTGAGACGCAGGAGCCTATCTTGATCGTTCCACCAAACGGCTAGAGACGTACTTATGAAGGACACTTGCCATCAGGGTCTGGTATGGGATCCCTTCTTCCACTGCTCTCGTTTGGAGTTCTTCTAGATCCTTAGAAGAAATTCTAATGTTTATTCGCTTATCTTTTCGGAGAGTATTCGCAGCATATTGCTGATGTTTCTGGATCTCCTGCTTGGTGTTTTTGACAGACTTCCATTCTCCCCCTTCAATAGATTCCATCAGTTCTTTTTCCTCGTCGTCTAGATAACGTCTTTGCATGGGTCACCTCAAATATTGTTTTGTGAGCTTATAGTGTTTGGTCAGCTTGCGGCTAGGAATAATTGTCTTCAAGAATCGATCTTCCCCTCGTTCGACAAAACGAAAAAATAGAACAACGTGTGCCTTATGGCAACAGAAAAATTACCATAAGGCATTTCCTTCAGTCCTCATTACCTCTGGTCAGTTGTCTGTTGTCCAACAAACTGATATCGCGGATCGTCAAAAACTGACGCATGACACCATCGCAAGAAGCTCCCTGGTTAAGCGACACGACTCGCCTCTTAGCCGCAATCGGATTCACCGTCTTCGTTGTCCTGACCGCGCTCAGCATGCTCGGCCCATTGCTGATCGACATGTCACAAGACTGGACGACAACGGTCCCGGTGGTTGCCCAACTCGTGACCGCGGCTGCGGTCGCCTGGGCGATAACCGCGCTCGTCGTCGGCCCGTTCTCAGATGCCTATGGCCGGAAACCGATTCTTCTTACGGGCGTGTTGCTCATCAGCCTGGCGTCGGTTGGCACAGCCCTCGCGCCAAATCTGGAAACAGCCGCCGTGTTTCGCATGCTGGCCGGCGTTGGCGGAGGCATGGTGCCTCCCACCTGTATTGCATTGATTGGCGATATCGTTCCAGTCGAGCGCCGCGCCATGGGCGTGGCAGTTGTTACAACTCAGCCAGGGTTGAGCAGTGTAGTAGGTGTACCTCTGGTAACGCTCTTAGCCGCGTCTGCCGGTTGGCGAGCCGCCTTCTTCGCTGTGGGCGGCGTCTTACTCCTGTGTGCGGTGGTCCTCTTAATCTATACACCTCAACGTCAAGGACAGCGGAAGCCCTTAGTCCTCGGCACTCGGCTCAAACAGGTCGGACGGTTTTCCGTGACGTGGCTGCTGGCATTTACGAATCTGACAGTTCGTACAGCCTATGGGCTGATCATGACCTTCTTTCCGTCTTTTCTCCAAGTGACTTATGGCCTGAGTACGGCAGAACTGGCTCTGCCCATCTCTATCGTCGCAGTCGGAACAACGTGTGGCCTCTTTCTCGGCGGAAAAATAGGAAGAAGCCCACACCGTTTATCCCTTGTAGCGATCACCATACTTATTGCCACCCTACCCGGCTTGGCCGTCTTTACGGTGCATGACCAGCTCTGGCTCACAGTCGCCGTTACCAGTGTGTTTATGGTGCTGGTCATGCCCCTGGCCACCCTGTTGTTTGTTGTGGGTACTGAAATAGGCGGAACAGCGAGGGGGACACTCACCGGCATATTGTCCGGTAGCGGTTACGTGAGTTATGCGGTCGGGGCAGGGATTGGAGGGCTGGCGGTGGCAAACATCGGCTACTCCGCTCTGTCCTTTGCACTCGTGGCTTCAACCATAGGCAGTAGTCTTCTCTTGACTTTCTTCATTCGCACAAAAGCAGAAGACCGCGCGCGGGAGTATTTTCAATAGTTTATTCAAACAGGGCGATACATCGGACTTCGATACTCCATCGCTCGGGCGCATCGGGGGGTGTAGACGGATCCGCGAAGGCGGTGTGAAAGCTGAAGGTGCACGGCGCCTGCGCATCATCGCTATCGGCCTGGCGGCCCTCTGAACGGGCAAGGAGCCCGGCCGAATCCCACTGCTTGATTAACATGGCTTCGTCGCGCGTCATCGCCGGGTAGTAGTACCATTGGTGTCGCGGCGCGTGCTTAGAAAAATAGTTCTCACCGATTCGGTCCTGGTAGTGAATCTCAAATACCACTAGGTCTTCGGGAGTCACGCTCTGCGCATCGCACAATGCGAGGGGATGGGTCGCGACCGGCTCCTCCGCGATATTGCGCCACACATTGATGATAGCGAAGCGTCCACCTTCGTTGAGCGCCCGCTCCGCCTTCTCTGGTTCGATGAGCGATTGACCTTCTTCAAGTATAGAACGCAGCGTATCATTACCGCTGGGTGGCTGTGCAAGTTGCTGGAGCCGCTCCGGCGCACTCCTTAGGGTATAGTCTCCATGTGCCATACGGGCCGGGCCTTGCACCTCCTGCCCACCCCGAATGCGTCGCTGGCTTTGTTTGCCGGACGCCGACCGGACGTTGTGATCAAAGGCGAATACGGAGGAAGCTCCGGTTGCCTCGCTCACGATCTCCGAGCATTGACGGTAGTAGTCCTGAATGACTTTCTGGTGATCGAAAAAGTCGAGAGCCGGCCGCTGAAGGGGGCGGGGCAGCAACTCAAATCCGTTTACATCCACGCTACGACGGTCCTCGCCATTGAGGAGTCGGGCGTTATGGACTGTGATCTGCTGCTCCTCGAAGGCGACTCCCTCCAGGCCGGTGTCGCTGCCGTCAGAATTACGCTTGATAAATAACTTGCCATTCCGGTAGAGCGAACTTTGAGCAGACGGATCGAGGTAGTTGAGCCGGCCCAAACTGCCTGTGTCGCTAATGGCTGATGTGGTGACTCTGGTCATTCTTTTCCCCTTCTCCGTTGAGATTAGACTACGACCAATTTATGATTCTGGATCATATCGCCCGTCAGCCTCGTATGGCAAGCATATTAACCACCTGTGCACCAGTCGTGGCATATGCCCAGATCTTGACATTTCCATCTATCCTTTGCTTTGCTGTCTTGGTATCTGTGAGCCATATCTGAAACCTGACTTTCCTGTTTCCCCGTTTGGATAAAGGAGAAATCCTATGAAGAGACGCATCTATTTCAACACCTTTCATTATGAACTGTGTGGTCCATCAGTCGCCTGGCTTGTGGGTTCGAGACGACGACCATATGACCGACTACACCGACCTCGATCAGTGGGTCGAATTCGCCAAGATAGTGGAGCGGGGAAAGTTTGATGCCATCTTCTTGGCAGACGTACTCGGTGTGTACG
>CAUZQN010000231.1:0-5429 GCA_963581605.1 uncultured Binatia bacterium (SeqCode) | reverse complement strand
ATCCGCTCAGAAGAAGTAGCCCATATTCACGAGCAGGCCCCACCCCTTCCAAAAAATGAAACGATTCCGTGGAAATTGCTGCTCTCAAAAGCTCCAGTCTGGGCGATTATTATTAACCATGTTTGTACAAACTGGGGCTTTTATGTAATCCTGACCTGGCTTCTAACCTATTTCAATCAAGCCCTCGGGGTCGATATTCAGCAAGTCGGCGTCTACACCATTCTTCCCTGGCTCGTCATGTTTGTGATGGCAAATGTCGCCGGCTGGATCGCAGATACGCTGTTGCAGCGCGGCCTGTCCGTCACCTTTGTCCGGAAACTGATGCAGACCATTGGCTTTCTGATCCCAGCTGTGTTTCTCGTTCTGATCGGAGGCGTGACCTCGGCGATTCAGGCCGTCGTCTATATGTGTTGCATTCTTGGATTTGGCTCATTTGCCTTGTCCGGCTTTGCGGTGAACCATCTCGATATTGGTCCGCGCTATGCGGGTATTTTACTGGGTCTCTCCAATACCGCCGGTACGATTCCAGGTATTGTTGGGGTTACTCTGACCGGCTTTATTCTGGATGCCACGGGCTCGTGGAGCCTGGTATTTCTGATCGCGTCCGGGATTTATGTCTTTGGTGCGCTCGTGTGGCTGCTGTTCGCTACGGGTGAGCTGGTGTTTGAGTGAGAGATTTAGCTCTATATGCAGTTGAAAATTGACCATAGCATGGTTAATTTTCAACCATGATAAAACGTTATATCTCGGAGTCTCTGCTCGATGCTTTGGCTGATACGCCTGTCGTTTTCCTCAACGGTGCAAGACAAACTGGTAAGAGTACCCTAGTCCAAGATATTGCTGCTCACGGACATCCTGCGCGCTACTTAACTTTCGACGACGGGGCTGTATTAGCTGCCGCTCATACGGATCCTGCTGGATTTCTCGCTTCTTTTGAGGAAGCCGAGGAATCCATTGTGCTGGATGAGGTACAGCGCGTCCCGGATATTTTTCTGGCCTTAAAGGCAGCAATCGACCGCGACCGCCGGCCAGGACGAGTCCTTTTGACGGGCTCGGCGAATAGATTACTCCTACCCCACCTTGCTGAGACCTTAGTTGGTCGAATGGAAGTACTGACCCTATGGCCATTCTCACAAGGGGAGCTTGCCGAAGTCAGGGAGAGCTTTATCGATACGGTCTTTGCGAAGTCCTCCCTACCCACTTTGCCTGTGACGACGGAAATGTGGTCGGCGCTTGTCGAACGTATCCTTCGCGGCGGATATCCCGAAGCGTTGAGCCGTAAGACTGAGACTCGACGCGGAGCGTGGTTTGGTTCCTATGTCACAACGCTATTACAACGAGATGTTCGTGACTTGTCGAATATTGAGAGTCTCACTACTTTCCCCCGCCTCCTGACGCTCCTGGCAACACGGACAGGAGCACTGCTCAACACCTCCGAACTCTCTCGGGGGCTGGGAATGCCGCTTAGCACGCTCAAACGCTATCTGGCCCTGCTTGAGACAATGTTTTTGGTCCAATCGCTCCCCGCGTGGTCTGGCAATCTGGGTAAACGGCTCGTCAAAGCGCCAAAGATTGTACTCAACGATACCGGGCTGGCAGCACATCTGCTTGGGACAAACACAGCAGCGCTGAAAGCCAGCCGAGATATAGCAGGACCGCTACTAGAGAACTTTGTCGTGATGGAACTGCGCAAGCAAGCCACGTGGAGCCAACTCCAGCCTCAACTTTTTCATTTTCGGACCCAAACTGGTCAAGAGGTTGATATCGTACTTGAAGATCGGGAAGGACGGCTTGTGGGGATAGAGGTCAAGGCAAGTAAAACTGTCAGCAGCCGGGATTTTAAGGGATTGCGTGTCTTGGCTGAGGCAGTGGGGACGCGTTTCCAGCGGGGGATTGTCCTGTACACCGGCACGGAATCTCTGCCATTTGGCCCCAACCTGTATGCGCTTCCGATACAAATATTATGGGCAGATTATGAAGAGGAGACGCAGGGACGGGAAACACACACGCTCTCTCCATGAGACGCAACAGGATAGATGTCTTTGGTGCGCTGGTGTGGCTGCTGTTCGCTACTGGTGAGCTGATGTTTGAGTGAAGATCTACTCAATGTTTGACCGTACTAAGGATAGGCGCATTGCCCCATCAATTTGTATTATGATATCACTTTTGTGGATATAGATATCACATTGAGGGGAACAATGATTCGAACTGTTATTGGTCTAGAGCCCGAGGACAAGGATTGGCTCGATCAAAAAGCACGGGAGGAGCAGGTCTCGATGGCGGCATTGATCCGCCGAGCTGTTCACCGCTACCGAGAAGAGACTGAGTTGAACACGCCTTCCATGGAGCAACTACTCCAAGAAACAGCCGGGCTATGGAAGGCTAAGGACGGCCTAGCGTACCAACACAGGATTCGAGAAGAATGGCAGAAGAAGTAGGGGCAATCGGGTTTCTGCTCGACTCTGTGATTCTGATTGATCATTAAGACTCCACTATTCCGGCTTCTTCTTGATCTCGTAGCCAAGCTCCTCAACGGCTAAGAGGATGTCTGCAATAGCCGTGAAATCCTGAATATCGGCATGCCCCATACGAATGCTCACAGCGTAATTGGAGCCGTACGGATGTTTGGTGCGCCTATGCTGAAACACTGACTTCGCTATTCTGAGCAGCTCGAATTTCGGACTATCGTCTTCCATATTATTTCTCAATCACAATCCGCCACTGCCGGACGGTGTCTGCCGCACCTGGTTCAGTAATGTCAATAATGGCGTAGCCTTCGGCTTCCGCCGCGCGAGGAATGTCACGCCGACCTTTGGGGTCGTCGATGACCAGTTCGAGCCGAGCGCCTTGTTCGAGATATTCGAGCCGTACCTTGGCCTTGGCCCAGTTAAGGGGGCATTTGACCCCGCACAAATTCATCTGCTCCGTTTTCCCAGTCATCGCTGTTTAGATACCAGAGAGACTAGCGGCTGTCAGCCAGCGTCCTGCTAATCAGACGTGCCAGACGTCCATGTTTATATGGATTCCTTTAGTGTCAGATCTTTACTCTTGCTTCGAGTATTCTTTGGAGCCGTGCGAATTGGGCTTGGAGGTGGGGAGCGCGAGCAAGCGCCTCCCGGAGCTCCTTGCGTTGCCGACTCGCCCGACTATAATCCACCCCGCCCATCTTCTGACCAATCGTCCGCTGGCTCGCGCCTGTATACCGATACAGGCATTCCATCACCAGGGCGCGCTCCAGGCCCCCGCCGCGGCGACACAGCTCGGCCACTTCACAGCCTAACTCCTCTGCTAGCGCCTCCACTGCCGCATCAAGGTCCCACGCCTGCGCTAAGGCGCGTCGCGCCGGTTGCTCGCGTTCTGCGGCCCGCCCCGCCAGGCCGTCCTGGTCATCGCGCATGATAGCTTGGCGCGCATTCCCACGACACGACACGTGGTAGAAGGCTCCCGGATAGGCCAAACGTAAAGGGCGCGTCATGGGAAGGACACACGCTGAGACCCAGACGAGAAAGATGAAAAACATGCTCGACAGGAGCCCCGGCCTCTTCATTGCTCGGAGAATACATTTCTCCAGGATTCAGAGCTATATCCGGCTCTATTCTTCAACCGCTTGCTGCACTGGCAGGTCTACGGTATCAGCGGAATCGGGGGACGTAGCAAGGAAATTCAGTTATTCGTTGGCACAGAGAAATGCCAAGCAGAAAGGAAGGGAGACGGAGCTACGCCATACTCTTAGGAAACTGGCAACGTCCCTAGAGTTCTACGTGTTACTCTCGCTCTCCAAACAATCGTAAGAGCTCAAGAAAAAGAACAAGAAAGGTCGCGTATAACAGCATCCCTCCCCACAACACGGTCTTGGCATCCGCACTAGTAGGATCTTCCAAATATACTTCCTTGATGTGCTGGTTCACCATCGCCGGCATAAAGGCAAACAACACGATACCCCCTCCCTCAAGTACCCACCAGCCAGTTGGACTCGGGTAGAGCAGCCGCCCCAGGGCCACCAATACTGCACCACATAGGAGCATAAGCCCAATATTGCGAATCCTGGCGAGGTTCTGTTGGGTGGTATACCCATAGAGACTCATGAGTCCAAACATGCCCGCGGAGAGCAGGAAGACTCGGGCAATAGACTGCTCCGTGAAGAAGGTAAAGAGCAACGCAAGAAGAAGCCCCATGCCAATGGTGTAGAGGAAGCAGAAGGCCGCGAAGATGGATAGGGACCAGCGGGTCCAAGCGATCAGCATGAGCCAGCCTACCAAAAAGTAAAGCCAGCAGATCCATGCCATGCTTGCACGGACATCGTCAAACAGAGGCGCAAAGAACGGATGGGTCAGGGTAGTCGCAATGACGAGAGCCGTCCAGAGAAGGGCCAGCGCCATGACGCCGTAGACCTTAGCCATATAGCTATTCACATCGGATAGAGGATGAAAGAGTCAGACTATCAGGTTGCATACGCTACTCCTCTCGCGAGCGGTCGTTGCTGCTTACTCTAGAGTCCCGCTACCAGGCACGTAGAGCTTAATATCCCTAAAGCGTCGCCCTTCACTAGACTCCGAGTTGTTGCGACAACGGTATCTGTGAGTAAAGGCGCGATCTCGTCTCTGAAACGACGTCGCTCCGTCTGCGCTCTTTCTAAGAGAACAGGGATCTCGTTGATTTCCTGACGAATAGTGGCAACGGTTTCCACAAAGTCAAAAAGCCCGACAAACAGGCCGCTAAAGGAGGCGGCCCTAATAGCTTGACATCCAATTCTAAAAACAACCTGGAGATTGAGGAGAAAAATCTGCCCAGTTGGATCAATCGAATTCAGCGGATCATTGAGGACATATCCGTAGAGGTTAGGGTCTTTCCCCGCAAACCGAATCTGGTCCTTCGCCGTCCACCGTCCGATCTCGGCATTGTAATCTCGTCTACCAAAGCGAGTGAGATCGGTATCTTGGTCATATAACCCACCCGCAAAGCCGAACGGCTGAAAGCCTGGGGTCGTGTCTTGAGTAATATTCCCAAACTCATCGTAGTCAATCCGTTGGACTATCGGAGTTGGTTCACTCGGGTCTGTATCGATGACTAAGCGCACACTACCTAAGTGATCGGAAATGATTCGATAAGTTTTAATCCCTTTCAGTATGTAATCTGGCACGTTGTCCTTACTCCCGTACACAAACCGACTGACCACATTGCCACTGCCATTCAACTCTGCCACTGGATTCAGCTCGTCTTGGTACAGGAACCCTTGTACTACTGTCCCGTTCACCTTCTTCCCAATCCGGCGATTGTCCCCGTCGATGACGTACTCAATCAGTTCCCCATTTGGCAGGGTCACGCTGAGCAGATTGCCCAGCTCGTCATAGGTGTAGGTTGTCGTCTGGCCGCCGTCGGTCTTGGTCAGCAGTTCGCCGTTGTCGGTGTAGGTATAAGTGGTTGTGCCG
>CAUZQN010000230.1:0-5434 GCA_963581605.1 uncultured Binatia bacterium (SeqCode) | reverse complement strand
GGCGGCCACCATGTCTTCGCCGGTGACCTCATCCGGCCCCGGCAGGACTCCGCGCCAAGGACGCTCAGGACGATTCCGTTCGTAGGCATGGACTTGTGAGTCAATGATGGGAGTCTGAGCTGCCATCGTATTTGCCCCTTTTCTAGAGGGTTTGGAAAGTCGTAGTACACGTCATTGCGAGTGTAGCGAAGCAATCTGTAGCGGAAAAAGAGATTGCTTCGTCGCCTCCGGCTCCTCGCAATGACATATCCTTCCCCTTTCCCAAACTCGCCTGCTGCCAGCCCAATTCGTCCAACATCGCGGGCAAAAACACCCCAAAAGAATATTGCACCCCGTAAGTCGCGAAAAGCACCAGGAAGACACAGCCCGTGACAATCCAGCCATAAAAAAGAGAAGGGAAAAGACGCATGGCAACGTATTTTTAAAGCCCCGCTATCAGGCGTTCTACCCCTAGGCCGAAGTCCTCAGGACTCGGTAGGAAATCGGCCTTGACTCCGCAGCAGCTCCCAG
Source organism: uncultured Binatia bacterium (SeqCode) (assembly GCA_963581605.1). Classification (GTDB taxonomy): domain Bacteria; phylum Desulfobacterota; class Binatia; order Bin18; family Bin18; genus Bin18. Next base: position 4,924 of record CAUZQN010000230.1, on the reverse strand, counting down.
CTGTGTTTCAGTACCTCAAGAGATGTCATATGGATTCCCCTCCTGCCTCTGCCTTCTCCGGCACGTCTGAGGTACTCTTCAGACTGCTACCAGAAAAGCTTCGACGAGCTGCATATAGCCCGCCCGGTTACGGAAGAAAATATCGTTATGGCCGCCCTGGTCGAAAATTTTGAGCTGCTTCGGCTCTCGCGCTGCGCTATACAGCTGCTCCGCATGGTGCACACCGATTAACTCATCGAAGCGAGCATGCAGTATCAAGGTCTGTCCCTGAAAACCCTCTAGCTTCCGAGCAAAGTCAAAACATTTTCTCAACTCATCTGCGACCTCCGGCTCGGACATCCCCAGCTCTTCGGGTAAGACCCGTTGGAAAAACCGTTCGGTGATATCGGCAACACCGCTTTCAATAATCAAGCCGCCAATCTGCGGGTATCGAGAGACGCCGTGCAAAGCGTACAGCGACCCAATCGAGCGACCGAAAAGCACGATCTTGTGATCCGGAGCGTGCAAGCTTTGGATGATGGGAACTACATCCTCCAGCATGCCGACCAAAGCGGGCTGACCGTCTGACATTCCGTATCCACGATATTCGGCGAGCAAAAGATTATGTCCGGCCTGGGCTATCCAGGTGGCAAAGTCGGGCAGATAGTCAGCCACGACTTCCCCATTCCCGTGAAAATACACTACGGTTTTGGCGTCCGGATGAACAGCGTGGTAATAGCAAGCCAGCTTGCCCCCATCGTCAGCCTTGACCCAATAGGGATCAGGAAACGGGGTCCGGCGTGGAAAAAAATAGCGGCTTGAAACAATGGGGTGATCGAGCATTGAGGAGGAGGCGGACATAACAAATCACTCTATTCCAACAGGGCCGTCGCGGTCTCTGGGGCGTCTTCTTGCAAGGAATGACCGACGGCTAGTCGCGACCGGCAGACAATACACCCTTCGCGGCAACCGCCAACAACACGACAACTAAAATCACGCTCGGCACGCCGGGCAAAAATCCGCCCAAGTCTTTCCACCGTGCTCCCCTTATCTCTGTATAGACGATGTTTATTGTTTAATCTGAGCGGCCGCAAACGGAACCGGCATCTCGGCACTGTTGGTATCAACCAACGGCAGCAATGCGCCGGCGGGCAGGGTAGCGTGACCCGCCACCCAGTCTTTCATCCATTGCGGATCCCCTTCACACCGAGGATTGTGCCATGGCAGGAGGCCCCGCAGGAGATAGGGTCCGACATGAAACGTCATTGACAGTATCTCTCGAAGCGCGCTCATCAGGTGCCGCCGGCGGCTGAGCAATTTATCTTCTTTCAAGGCCGTAAACATGCCCACCAGACCGAACCGGAGCACGTGTAATGGTCCGTGGAACATGCCGAAAGCGCGTGGAAGATATTTGCCTGAATAAGCCATATAGGCGTCAAACGCGACCGTTTTATGTTCGGTTTCCTCCACCATATGCATGAGCCAAAACGAGGATACGTGCGGGGAGGCACCACGAAAAAGACGTGTCCTTTTGTTTATCAACCAATGGGTGAAACCATTCGTCATGGTCTCGAACCCTGCGTTATAGGCCAGCTGGGTACGCAGACTCTTTTGAGACAATCGATTATAAGATTCGGCCAGACGTTGTTCGACAGCGGCAAGCTCTGGATAGCCATTTGCTTTCAAGAGTTCGTTTAAACGTCGATGACATTGATAGTGGAGGCCCTCTTGTCCGTTAAACCCGCGCATGTCTTTCAATAACTCAGGCTCACTGATGTGGGCCATCGCTCTCTTCGTGGATTTCATCAAATAGGGCTCAAGATACGGGATAGTCAGCGACAGACCATTGAAGAGATGCGATCGGTAAGGGTTATCGGGGACCCAAACCGGGTCGAGATCGTCGAGGAACTCAAACGCAAACGGCCGAATAATGATCTCATCAACGCATTTGGGTTCGTATGTATAAGTTCGCTTTGCCATCTTCCCCCCTCTCTCGTCGCTCCAGAGTGAGACTGTCGATTACCAATAATTTTAACGCGTCATAACAGGGCGATTTTACGCAATCTCAGTTGATGTGTCGAGAAGTTGAAGTTGTTCGATCATCGGTGCTGCGGGCGTCCCAGCGAGACGTAATCCGGGTGCAAATCGTCTTTGCGGATGGACTTTACTGCGCTTCGGTTGACATGCAGGATCGGAGAGGCATACACGCAAAGGACGAACTGATCGCGAAGGAAGTACAAAGGGGGAATTCATGTCGACCTGCAGACGCGTTGTGACTGGTCACCGAGCGGACGGTAAATCGATCATTGTGAGTGATGGAGAAGTTGCGGGTATTGAGGTCCCTGGTCTGCCTGGGGCCACCTTGACTACTCTGTGGGGCGCGGACGAAACGCTCACCTATCCTGACGAGGGCGGGGAACCACGCCATCACGACTGGTTTCCGCCAGTCGGCGGTTTTCGCTTCGCCTCTTTTGTTTTAGCTCCGGACAGCACGCCACCTGCGGACACCGACCCAGAAGCAGCCACTGCCGAAGCCGAACGCCTATTCCCGGGGTTGCTGGCGACCATGCAACCGGATGATCCAGGCATGCATCGCTCGGCGACAGTCGATACGCTGTATATCGTGTCTGGGCGCTGCGTTCTCGAACTCGACGACGGCTCAAAAACCGAGCTTGGCGCAGGCGACGTGATCGTCCAGAGTGGGACCATGCACCGCTGGCATAACCCCTGGGATGAGCCTTGCCACGTCATCGCCTTTCTAGCGGGCGCGCATTTGAAGTAGAGTGCGTACGTCCCAGGCTGCTCTCCCCTTCATGAGTTCAGTTCCTCTAAAAGAGCTTTGGCATCCTTTAGGTCTGCCGTATCAAAGCCTTCGGTGAACCACTCATAGACCGGGGCGAGCAGGTCGCGTGCTTCAGCTCGCTTCCCTTGTTGCTGCCACAGCCGCGCGAGGCTGGTGGCGGCACGCAGTTCCCAGGATCTGGCTTGTTGCTTTTGAGCAATCGCAATGGCCTTGTGAAAACAGGCTTCCGCTTCTTCAGCGTTGAACTGGGAACTTTGAACCTTGAACTTTTGTAATATCCGCTCGCCCTTGAGCCGGTAGAGTTCCGCCTCGCCGAAACGGTCACCTATCTGATTGGCAATGGTGAGCCCCTCCGTTACTGCCGCCACACCTTCTTCGACGCGACCCGCTTCGCCGTGTATCTCTGCGAGGAACGTCAGCCACAGGGGAACGAGCAGTTCTGTCCCTGTCGCTCGATAGGCAATGAGGGCTTCACCGATTTGCTCGCTGCCCTGCGTATGTCGGTCTGGTGCGGGGGAGTGCATAGCCGCGCATTGCCATTCCAATCGCCAAGTAGAAAGGAAACCCTTGGTCGGTACTGAGGGCAATCGCTTCCTCCCCGCATTGTAAACCGACAGGGCGCTCTCCACGAAACAGCGCCACGCTTGCCGCAAAATTCAAAGCCATGGCTAGACTGAACGGCTGTTGGCGCTGCCGCGCCCAGGAGACGGCCTCTTTGACCTGCTGCAACGCTTGGTCCGGGTAGCCCAGAAACCACAAGGCCCAACTCAAATATAGGAGGTTCGCCACCTTGGGGTCGTGGCTATAGAGAAAGGCGTGGGACTGGTGTTGGTCCGGATCATACGCTGCGCTGCTTGTTGCCCGGCAAGTGAGAGATATTCAATTGCTTTCTCGGTGTTCCCACTCTGCGTGTAATGGTGCGCGAGTTCGCTGTAGTGATCTTCACGGCTATACGCTGAGAGTGTCTCCATTGCGTGGCCCGTCCGCTCGTGCAAGGTCTTGCGCTGCTCTTGGAGCACCGTGCCGTAGGCCACGTCTTGGGTCAGCGCATGCTTGAAGAGATATTCCGATTCGGGGAAGGCCGGCTGTTCATACAGAAACTCTTTGGCTTGCAGAGCCGCTAAGAGCCGATACAGCTCATCCTCCGCTTGTGAGACCACCGCTTTCACCAGGCTCACTGGAAACTGCCGACCGATCACCGAGAGCTGTTGGAGCAACTCTTTTTCTGCTGGCGTCAGCTGGTCGATCCGGGCGGCCAACACGCCCTGAACGGTCGTGGGAATCCGTAGGGGCGTACCCACGTGTGCGCCCTCTTGGGGGCGGTCACATAGGACCGCCCCTCCATCGGTCCGGACCACCGTCCCTTCTTCCACCAACGTCTGTACCACCTCTTCCATGAAGAACGGCGTTCCATCCGTCTTCTCTAAGATGAGGAGTTTGAGGGTCTGGAGGGTGGCATCACTGCCCAGCAGGAAAGTCAGTAATTCTTCCGCCTCCTCTGTGCCCAGTCGTGCAAGATGGAGCTGGGTATAGTACGTCTTCGTCCCCCACTCATGGCGATACTCGGGCCAGTAATTTACCAACAGCAAGACTTTGGCAGAAGCCACACTCTCACTCACTGTATCGAGGAAGCCTTGTGTTTCCGTGTCGATCCAGTGCAGATCCTCAAACACGAGAATGACGGGCTGATTCAGACTCTCCCTCAAGAAGAGCTGCTTCAGTGCGTCAAACGTCCGTTGCCGGCGAATCTGCGCGTCCATCTGTTGTAGAGACGAGGGCTCTTCCTCGACCCCTAACAGGGCGAACAGGTAGGAGAGGGTCCCTTCCAGACTGCGGTCCAGTTCCAACACTTGCCCGATGAGTTTCTGTCGCCGGCTCCGCTCATCATCTGCGGGCTCAATCTGGAAGTAGTTCTTGAGCAGTTCAATGAGGGGCAGATACGGCGAGGCTTTGCCATGCGAGACGCCAAACGCTTCCAGCACCAGACAGCCGGCTTGCGACGTGCGCTTGAACTCATAGAAGAGGCGCGATTTCCCGAGCCCCGGCTCACCCATCACGCCCAGGATCGGGCTGATGCCAACCAGCTGTTAGACTACATGCAGCGGATTAATGTGGGCATGGGCCGGTGAGCGACTGAAGGGC
>CAUZQN010000229.1:0-5439 GCA_963581605.1 uncultured Binatia bacterium (SeqCode) | reverse complement strand
TGCTGAAGAGGACCTCGGGCTCTGATTGAGACGTGTGTGAGGAGAAAGAGGCTGCTGGAGGTTGCGGCATAGCCGGCAACCCTATCCTTCGCCCTCTATGCTGACAAGGGACGAAAGTGTGTTCTATGCGCCTACAGCGTACGCCCCTCATGTCTTTCCGTCCTACTTCTCCTGTGGTAGTGGCAAAGCTGAGGATGGGCCCCAAGCCGTTTTTTTATTCGAGTAGGGCCGGAAGAATTGTCACTAAGGAGTGGCAGGAAGAGCAGGAGGAGAATCATGAGCATTTTTCATATGTACACAGGCGACGATGGACAGTCGCATATTGAGGAGCCGGCGTTGAGTGCCCAACCTAGCCAAGAAATGCCGCAGGCGACCAAGGAGATTTTCTTTCGAGAACTTCCGGCTGGAACCGCGATGGATTGGCATAACGCCCCGCGGCGGCAGTATGTGATTGTCTTTAAGGGCCAGCTGGAGATTGGGTTCAAGGATGGTTCAGTCCAGCGCTGCGGACCGGGCGACGGGGTTCTGGCCGCAGATCTGACGGGAAGCGGGCATACCACCCGAGTGGTCGGAGACGGGGCTGCTGTAGTCGGCGTTGTGCCGTTGGCTGATTAAATATGGCTCAGGAAAATACGCTCCGTATTTTTGAGGGTGCGGTTGCGATTGTCACCGGCGGGGCCTCTGGGATTGGTTGCGCACTAGGTGAGACCCTGGCGCGGCGGGGCGCGTCTGTTGTCTTAGCCGACCGTCAGCTGACAGTTGCACAAGAGGTCGCCAGCGGCATTCAAGAGCGCGGCGGCAAAGCATCTGCGGCCGAATTGGACGTCACCAACTTCAGCGCGGTGGAACAGCTCGTCCAGGAGACTGTCCAGGCTCAAGGCCGGCTGGACTATATGTTTAATAATGCTGGCATCGCGATTGGAGGAGAAGTCAGCCTATATAACATAGACGACTGGAAGGCCGTGCTCGACGTAAATCTGTATGGTGTGGTGAATGGGGTGCAGGCTGCGTATCCGATTATGATCCGTCAAGGCTACGGTCATATTGTGAATACGGCCTCTATGGCCGGGCTGCTCCCGATGCCGATGGGCGTCAGCTATGCCACGACCAAACATGCGGTAGTGGGTCTGTCAAAGTCACTCCGCATTGAAGCCGCCCAGCATGGGATACGCGTCAGTGCCTTCTGCCCTGGGGTGATTCGGACGCCCATACTGCAGGGCGGTAAATATGGTAAACGGTTGCAGCCGATATCCAAGCAGTTAGAGGACAAAATATTAGAACGCTCCCGGCCTCTGGACCCGGCTTCGTTTGCGGCGAAAGCCCTCGACGCGCTTGCTCGGAACAGCGCGATTATCATTATTCCCGGCTGGTGGAGAATCTTTTGGTGGATGAGCCGGCTTTCGCCCTCGTTGGTGAGCTATCTGTCGGCAAGAACATATCGGTCCATGCAAAAGGCTGTACAGAAGGGCTAGCATTTCATGCCCTTAGTATGGTGACAGTCCGACATGAAGGACCTGGAGATCCTGCGTCTATTTACTCTGTTAATGTGCGAGCTTTTGGCCAGCCTGCCGAAGCCGAGCTTGTGGGCGCGCTTCGAGAACGGGGACAAATAACGCTTTCCCTGGTCGCGGTCCAAGAGGGTCGTATTGTCGGACATATCCTTTTTAGTCCAGTTACTATTGAGTCGGACAACGTGACCTACCCCGCCGTGGGCCTTGGGCCGATGGCCGTTTTGCCTGAACTCCAGAGGCAAGGCATTGGTTCATTGTTGATGAAAGCGGGGCTTGCGGAATGTCGGAAGGTAGGCCATGAGCGGGTCATTGTACTGGGTCATGCCGAGTACTATCCTCGTTTTGGTTTTATCCCCGCAAGTCAGTATGAGATGCGGTGTGAGTACGACGTTCCCGATGAGATCTTTATGGTCCTTGAACTTCGTAAGGGGGCATTCCAGGGCAAAGCCGGCACTGTAAAGTACCAACCTGAGCTTAACGAGGTGTAGGGGGGACGCGGCTCTCTTTCTGGGTTGTGTCTCCTGCATGTGGCACGCTACCGAGAACTCCCATCCCCTCCAGGGAGGCGATTAAATTAGCTTCGCTGCTTCCCGACGCTGATGAAATACTACGACCGGCTGCGAGAACGTCCAGCCTTTCAAGCGTCAATGCCGAAAGAGGGAGCATAGAGGAGGGCGGGTCATAGTGGCCCGCCTAAGCTTGCTACGCCCCAGGGATAATCGACATCACAAAATTGGCCGTATCTGCGCGTGCCTCGCGGGCTGCGGTGTACTCTGGAGAGTTAAAGAAGTCCTTGGCGACTTCGACCGACTCGAATTCTATGATGAGGACCACCGGCGCGCCCCATTGGCCTTCTACTGAGTCGGGTGCCCCGCGACCGAGAATCTTACCATTGTATTTCTGCACCGCGGGTCCCGCTAATTTCTGGTACTCGGGAAACCTCTCGGGATTCGTGATGTCCGCCTGAACGATCATATATGCTGACATAACCTGTCTCCTTTTGTTTCGATGGCCTTTTGCACTACTCTGGCTTATATGCCTGCTAGACAGGTGGCAATAGTTGCGCGTCTTGGAATTTTTTGAAGCACGCCCGGAAATTATCTTCGGTGTCCATACACTCGTGGAAACCGGCCTGACGCAGTTTGATGGTGCTCACCAGCATGGGGGGCGGAGACTGCTCCTGCGTGCCGTAACCGAACGTAAAATCGGCCAGGATAAAGGACTGGCCTACAAACTCCTTCAAGCTGGCTGGGGCGCACAGATCGTATTTTTTGACAATGGCCGTCCATTCAGCTTCGTGCTTTAGCATCTCCTCAGCCAGTGACAGCGGCTCCGGAGGGCCGACTTGCATGCCTAATGCCTCAGCAATAGCTGGCCACACATTCTGCCAGACAAAGACATCGCCGTTGGTGATATTGAAGATTTCGTTGCTGGCGGCCGGTGATGTTCCCGCCCATTCACACGCGCGGGCAATCATCCCGGCATCAATCGCCTCGACAACAAATGGCGGACCGCCAGGGAAAGACAACGGCAGTCCTGCCTCACGGCGTAAGGCCGCATACACACCAAGCGCGGGGATCACGTTCATATGGCTTCCCAACGATAGACCCAGGATGAGCTGCGGTCGCCACACGGTCCAGTGCCAGTTTTTGCCCGGCTGCCGCTCGCGCAAATAGTCTTCTTGGAGCCAATAGAAGTTCTCATGTTGATGGCGTGGCCAACGTTCGCGGGCCGGCACTGGAAACGGTTCAATATGGACCCCATAGGCTTTTGTACCTTGCAGCAGAGAGACGTGCTGTAAGTCCTGGGCCACAGCTTCAAGCGGGGAGAAGAGATTATCCAGCATAACGAGGTTGGTGTCCATTTGATCTTTCTGGAACCAGCCCTCGACGAGGCCAGGCTTTTCGTACAGCGCGGCATATATAAGGTGGGTGACATCGGACATTTGGCCGAAGACCTCGGCGCAGCGAGCTTTGTCCGTCAGATCGACTGATATGATTTGTGCCCCTTCTAGACCAGCTGGAATGCGACGCGAAATGCCAACTACGTCCCAATCGTCTTGCTGCGCGAAATGCTCAACCGCTGCGTATCCCACTAAGCCAGACGCACCAGCAACCAATATTTTTTTATTAGCCATCGTCTCTCCTCCTGAAGAAAGAGCAGAAGCGGATTATTGAAAACACTCCGCCAGACCGACCGTGGCTAACCACTCCTGTACGGCTTGACGCTCTTCTGTATTGATTTGATTGGCAATGCGATTGATGACCATTTGCCGGGATAACTCCGGATACGGTCGGGAGAGGTAGCTAACCTCTTCTTCATAGGTTGTCACAACAAAGGCTTTATCGCTGTTGGCCTGGGCTTGGGCATTCGCCAAGATGTACGGCTTATAAGTCGTAGGCATTTCGGACAGTATCATGTGCGCAAAGGGCGTAGATTCTGGAAAGGGTACCAACTCTCCATTACCGTTCCATTGGTTGGCACCCTGTTCGGACCACTGCACAATACGCGGATACTGGGCCACGATCTTTTTCGGGTCGGGATCCATATAGGTATGCGCGCGTAAACCACCCAGGACGATAGTATCCACGGCGCAGGGCCGTGTGCCGAGCAAATACGGCGTCTGTTGCAGTTGTAGATCTACGGCGTCGAGAATACGCTTGTACTCTGCCTCGGCTGCTTTTTGTTGCTGCTCGGACGCTGTGCCGGTGGCGCGACAGGCGCGTTTTCCCCATTCAGCAATGGACGCATCTTTGATTGCTGCGGCAATCGTGGCCTCATCGGCGTCCGGCACGGTTGCGCGCGTAATCTGTTCGGCTGCAAAACGGCTACTGTCTTCATAATGCCAGCGATAGTGGACCATGACCCGCGCCACCCACTCGTCCAAGAATTCTTCGACAACGTGCACGAGTACGCCGAGTGGGCCGTTGGGAAACATGGCTCGTGCAGGATAACGATTATCCAGCATCATGAGGAGCGGCGTGGTATCGCCTATCATCCAATTCTCCGGCGTATGTAAAACCGGGACTTGATGAGTGCCCGAGCGGTGCTCGAGTTCTTTCCCGTTGTCTTGTGTTTTCGGTTTTCGCTCAAACGGCGTATTGTAAAAAATCATGGCCGCTTCGAGTTTGCGGGTGAACAGGCTGAGTTCTATGCCGTAGACAGTGTATTGATATTTCACGAAGTCTCCTCACCTGTGGCGCTGTGAGAAGAGGTCTATCATGGGGCCGCTCAGAAGTGAATGAGAAACTCGTTGTGTAAGCGGAGGGCCGAGTGGAGTTTTTTCTGTGTGACTTTCCTGCCATGTTAGAGACCGAGAACAAAGACTTGCTCTTATGGATGGAAAGCCGTGTGAAAGGAAAGTGCATGACAGGTATCCAATTACAACGACTGCTTGCCCTGTGTCTCTTACTTATTTCCCCCGTTCTTGCTCTGGCTGAAGAAAAACCGCGCGAGCAGATCGGCGAGGTCTTCGGGGAATCCGTGTATCGAGACCAACTAGCGGCCAAAGAGGGAATTGCCCTCATGGATGAACTCCATAATCTATTCAGTCACCCGGTTATGCTGCGATACCGGGCGGCTCAGCGGGCAGACATCCAGCCAACCGAGCGAGAAGTCTCAACTGCAACAAGACATTTTGATAGCTGGCATGAGGTGCGTATTCAGGCCCAAGATCATCCGATCAAAGAGCGCCGCAAAGACATTGAGCTGGCGCTTGCGGAGGCCGATCTTGGTGCTGAAGAGAAGAAAAAGTTGGAGAGTGAGCGCAGCGCTATCGATGCGAAACTGAGCCCACCGGGGAGACGTTTTGCCGGCTGGATGGTCGCCAACTGGAAGCTCCAACGTCATTTATACAAAAAATATAGTGGCGGCCGTGTTTTGTGGCAACAAGCCGGTCTTGAAGCATTCGACGCCATGCACAAGTGGC
>CAUZQN010000228.1:0-5445 GCA_963581605.1 uncultured Binatia bacterium (SeqCode) | reverse complement strand
ATATCGAAACTGATCGCCGCCGCACAGCGTGCACCGTTGGGCCACGGAACCGGATTATCGAGCATCGTTATTTCCCCTTTCCAAAACAGTCTGAGCAGTCTGGATCGAACCGTCTTCGTCTTAGGCCTTTTTATTTAGGTCTCTTGGCTGGGCCCAATCGGGATCATCAGCCGTGAGGAGTTCAGGGATCAAAAAGCGGAATTTACACGTATTATCCCCGCGTGATTTGACGGCATCCCATCTGACGACTGCGCCCGGATGGTATGATTCGACTAAGCCGCGGTGGTTCTCCATGTCAAACATATATCCCAGGGCAATGCCTTTCCCGCCTTCTTCCGCCCAGACCTCGGCCAGCGGACAGTAGGTACAGTCAACCTGAAAGATACCGGGCGAGATATGCCGCTTGCCACGAAAAACAAAGATAGACTCAACGGGATCGCGTTCCTGAAGCCCGCCAAAAAAAGATTTGAAATTGATGGGCACACCCTCTTTCAGATGTTGTTCACGGATCGCCGCCCCGCGCTCAGCGCCAAAATTATACGAGGCGACACGCACGGCCTTTTCTCCGGACGCGTCGAACGCCTCGATCAACTCGCGTGTGACATACATCTGCAGCGCGGCAAAAACACCGATCGTGCGCCGGGTGAGCTGAATGGCCAGGGTTGGGTGCGTGAAAACATCTTCGAGCGGAGTTGTTTGAACGTCTTCAGACGCCCCACGGTAGGTCCAGGTGAGCTGCCACGGGGTCTGCGGGTCGAGCGAAATGTCCGCATACTCTACCCCGGTTGCCCCATCATAACCCGCCGCGATTCCAGCCAGAACGTTGCGCCAAAACAGCTCAAGCACCTCGCCGCCATCACGGGTGTGAAAGTACTCCGTCCCCGGCGTACACGGGAAGGTGACAGTCACGCGGGCCGGTGTGGCATGGATCTCAAAAGTCTCATGCAGTGCCGCCAGAACATAATCCCCGGTGTCCCAGTTGCGAACGAGGGAGAGGGCGCTTCGTCCCGCAGCAAACCTTTCCGGGCGATCGCGTAGGTATTGGCCCCGGTAATAGCCATAGCGCCAAAACGTTCCGAAACCGAGCGAAACAGGCTGCGCAGAAAAATCCACTGGTAGCCGTAAAAAGCGGCCATTGAGTCAATCAAACCCGTACGGTGGGCGTCGTCTGCCTCACTCTGGCTTGGCATAAGGTCTTCCCTTTCGTTTCTGCTTTTCGCGGGACACTGGACCCTAGTCCGTAAACACCAAATGCCCGGCCTCATTCTGGGCACGGATCTTAGCCTTGATGTCTTCCGAGAGTTCGATTTTTCTGTGTGCGGGGAATTTCTCTTGGTCTATGGTCGGACGCAAAAAATATTGCTCCGGCTTGAGGACTTCCGATTGGCTTTTGCGTTGAGCAAAATACCACACGCGTGGCAGCACGCCGGGACTAAAAAAAACTTCTTGGTCTTCGACTGACCACTCTTTGAGATGGTGCGTGTCGTGCACGCTATAGCGCATATAGTCGAGGGTCACATCCCAGTAATGATTAAACAGTATGCTGTAGCCTTTATCGCCCATGTTTGGGTTACGGTGCGTGGCTATGCGGGTTTCAATAAAAATGAGATTCCCGTCTCGTCCGTACTGTTCCATCCGTAAGGGATAAAAATGGTGTTTATCCAACCAATAAATGATTTTCGGCGCATAATAGTTGGGTAGCCAGTCTTCTTTGACTGTGGTTTCAAGCACCCAACAATCAACGCCGCCCTCTTTGGTATAAAAGCGGTAGTCATCCCCCATCATTTTGATCTGATCAGTCGCGACATCGTGGAGCGTGCCATCAGACTTGCCCAGGGTAACGGTGGGCCGGGAATTGGGGAAGCGAACGGTTTGATACAGGGTGTCCGCGCCGATCAGCTTCCAGGAAAACTCCCACGGGTCACGCCCGAAGATATCGTCAAAACTCTCGGCCCCCTGGGCGAGTTTGTCGCCGCGGCGCGGCTGAGGCTGACGCCGGACTCGGCGCAGGCTGGGCGAGTAGACGAACAGATCCCAGCGCGTGGCCGAGTCGCCGCCCGCGCGATATTGGGTGAGGAACATCTGATTGCCGAGGTCTTCGGGTGGATAAAAATTTTGTCCAGTGATCTTCCGCGTAGGCTCGCCCGGCTCCGTCCCGTATAATTCTCCTTCAAAGCCTTGCCTGCCTTTTGCATTCGGAACGTAGAAGATGGGGCTGTGCATTTTGTTCGTGATCAAATATCCGTGTGCGGTCAGGGCGCCGCTGACATCAACAAAATTGCACGACCAACGCGGGGAGTGACTGAACTCCATGGCCCGATAGCCCATTTCTTCGGCTGTGTAGGGTGGCTCAAACGGGTATCGTTCGGCGGGCATATAGGGACGTTCCGGATCTCGGGGGGTCTCGGTGCGTGTATCGAAAAGTGCACGCTCTTCTGGTGTGAGCTCAGCAACGATCCTCCACGTCTTTGTTGCCGCAGGAGCATCGGCCGCTAGTGCGGACGAACACAGAATACTGAAAATATAGAGTAAGAGAGCAAAGCTGCTCTTCATGAGCCCTCCTTAGAATCCCCGAATCATTGCGAATTTGTTGCTTCGTGATCCTACGTGGTGCCAGATAGACCCGCAACCTACTCTTAGGTACCAATCTGACGCAAGGATTTCGGACCTGCCCGCTGCTTGCAGAACTGTCTTCGCATGATAGAGCTACGGCACGATAGCCTGTTGGATCGGGAGACGGCAATGAGGCAGAGACACATCAGATTCGTACTGATCGTATTATTTTTGCTGGGTGTAGAAGCGCGCGCGCAGACGTCGGAGCAACAACAGGAAACTCTGCGCGGCCTGTCCGGCATCGCGGTGGTGGTTGAACCTCTCAATGCTGAGGTCGAGCAGGATGGACTGAGCGCACAGCAATTGCAGGCGGCGGTTGAAAGACAGCTGCAGGAGGCCGGTATCCGCGTGCTCTCCAAAGACGAATGGTCAACCACCCTGGGTGGTCCGTATCTATACATCAACGTCGCTGTGCTCAAGAAGGATTATGGGCTGTATGCCTATTCTGTCGAAGTGTGTGTCAATCAACTGGTGGCCCTCCTGCGCGACCAGGAAATCAAACAATTCGCCGAGACCTGGGAGAGACGCGAGGTCGGCACGGTTGGAGTCGAGAAGCTAGCCTCTCTAGAACAGAGTGTGGCCGCCCACGTTGAGGCTTTTGTGACTGCCTACCGGGCGGTTAATCCGCTACAAGACGACGGAATGGCTCTGCGGAGAAATTCGGAAAAGCCATGATCTTTTCCCGTGTTTGGGCGTGTTTCGTCCTGGCTGGAAGCGTGGTGGGGTGGATTGCTGTTGGCTGGTCCCAAACGTCCGGTCCAGTTGGTCCCATCTCGCTGCCTGAGATCGAGGTGCGCGGAACGACGCCTTTGATGAGCCTGGCGGTGCCGCGTGAACAGGTGCCCGTCAATGTGCAGGTCCTTAGCGGCGAGCAGATACGCAAACGCGGCGCGCTGAACCTGACCGACACATTGTCACGCGATCTGGCCGGTGTAAATCTGACCCACGTGCAGAGTAATCCGTTTCAGCCAGATGTCACCTACCGTGGTTTCAGCAGCTCGTTCTTGATCGGCACCCCACCCGGACTCAGCGTCTTTGTGGATGGCGTCCGCATCAACGAACCATTAGCCGATCAAGTCAACTGGGATCTCATTCCCACTGATGCGATTGATCGCCTGGAACTGATCCCTGGCTCAAATCCAGTCTATGGCCGGAATACGTTGGGCGGCGCGATCGTCATGCGTACCAAACGCGGCTTTACCCATCCCGGTACGACGGCTGAAGTATGGGGCGGCAGTTTTGCTCGTTATCGGACCTTGCTGCAAACCGGCGGCAGTACGGGCAACTTCGACTATTTTGTATCCGGCAGTCTCTTTCTCGAAGATGGCTATCGGGATTTTTCAAAGAGCCATGTCGGCCAGCTGTTCGGCAAGGTCGGCTATCTTGGCAGCCAGGATGATCTCAGCCTTTCCCTGACACATATGAATAATAAACTGACCGGCAACGGCCCCTTGCCGGAAAGCCGTCTCAAGCGCGATCGCTCCGCGATCTTTACCCATCCGGATACATATGAGCCTGACCTGTGGTTTGTGAACGGACAATACCAGCGTGACCTGGGACGTACGTTCTCTTTGGCAGCGAATGTGTACGGTCGTCTCCTGGATGTAGATCAGTTTAATCGTGACGTTGGGGAAGATTTGGATGCCCGAACCAATCAGAAAGGCTGGGGCGGCGCACTGCAGCTTGTTTATCAAGAGACGGTACGCGGAATTCTGATCACGGCAACGGTCGGTGGCGATTATACCGGGGCTCAATTGGATCATCTGATCGCGGAGCGAGAATTGGGCGAAGATGATGACGCTGAGGTCAACGCGTTTGCTTCAAATGCGTTGACCTCAAACGCGCTCGCACCGCTTGAGATCGCGACCAATGTTAAAATACAAACACATGCCGGCGGACCGGTTTTCACTATCACTGCTGAGCCCATAGCGCGTCTCACGGTCACGGTCTCTGGGCGCTACGATGTCACACATTTGAAAATCAAAGATCGTCTGGCGGGAAATGATGACAATGCTGCCGGGACGGATGCAGGCGGCAGTCATACGTTTGACCGCTTCAACCCTGCTGTGGGCGCAACCTATAAACTGGGGGAGAATCTGAGTGTGTATGCGAACTATAGTGAGAGCTATCGGGCGCCCACGGCTATCGAGCTGACCTGTGCAAATCCGGAAGAGCCGTGTCCCATTCCGACTGCCCTGGTGGATGATCCGCCGCTGGACGCGGTCAAAGGCCAGACCTGGGAGACGGGTCTGCGTTGGGCTTTCCCGCCCTACCTTGAGACCACGCTGGCATTCTTTCGAACAGACCTGAAGGATGACATTCTGTTCCAGAACGAGCCGGAGAGCCGGGTGTTGGGATTCTTTCAGAACGTTGAGGCGACGCGGCGCCAAGGTATCGAGCTGTTACTGCGCGGTATGTGGAGCTGGGGCAACTGGTTTCTCAATTACACCCTGACTGACGCCACGTTTGAGGATGATATCCAACTCTTCACCTTTGCGAATGAAGACCGCTTGGCCCAAGTCCGGGCGGGCGACCGGCTGCCGTTAGTCCCGCCGCATCGACTCAATGGAGGTTTTGAGTTGCAGCTCGCTCCGCGCTGGCGACTCCAGCTTGACGGCGTGTATGTTGACGAGCAATATCTGCGTGGGGATGAGTCGAATGAGCACGGTCGCCTGGACCCATACTTTGTTGCTAACGCGCAGATAACGTATCAATATAAGAACTTCGATATTTTCCTACGTATAGAAAATCTATTCGACACAGACTACGAAACCTATGGCGCGTTCTTTGAGAACGTGGTTGATGACACAGGCACCGAACGTTTCTTTGGAC
>CAUZQN010000227.1:0-5457 GCA_963581605.1 uncultured Binatia bacterium (SeqCode) | reverse complement strand
CTGCCGGTCTCATACCTCTCACAAAGAAGTAAAAGTGTAGGGCAGGAGGGTCAGTAGCTCGAATTGGATAGAGCGCCGGACTCCAAATCCGGGGGTTGCAGGTTCGAGTCCTGCCTGACCCGTTCATCCAAGAAGAAATGTATCCTCCGGCCAAAGAGTACGGTAAGTTATGAGCGCGTTTGAGACTGCACGGGCATTTTGTCAAGAAGCATGGGTGGAAACACAAAAGGTTCAGTGGCCGAACCCCAAAGAAGTTCGTGCCGCGACACTTGTTGTACTTCTTCTTGTGTCGATTGTTGCGCTCTTTCTATTTTCTGTGGATGCGGCGCTGTCTTGGCTGTTCCGCTCATTCCTCGGAAACTGACCACGATTTGGGAGTCTAAGGCCATGGGCAAGCAATGGTATGTCGTTCATACCTATTCCGGGTACGAACGCAAGGCAAAGGCGGCCTTAGATGAGCGCATCCGCGCTTTGGGCAAACAGGAAGAGTTCGGTGATGTCTTAGTCCCTGAAGAGCAAGTTGTTGAGTTGGTAAAAGGGAAAAAACGTACATCGGCACGAAAATTTTTCCCAGGCTATATTCTCGTCCACATGGAAATGAACGATGAGACTTGGCACGTCGTTCGGGCAACGCCAAAAGTCACGGGGTTTGTCGGGGGAACGGATGATCCCCAAACCATCCCGCCTGTTTCTGAAGCAGAGATCTCTGAAATTCGCCAACAGGTTGAAGAAGGCGCGCTACGGCCCAAGCCCAAGATTTCGTTTGAGACTGGAGAGGGCGTGAAGGTTGTGGATGGCCCGTTTCAGGATTTCACTGGTGTGGTTGAAGAGGTCAAGCAGGAAAAAGGAAAGCTGCGCGTACTCATTAGCATCTTTGGCCGGGCGACTCCTGTTGAGCTGAACCTTGTACAAGTTGAAAAAGCATAAAGTGTGGTGAAGCAACTATGGCCAAGAAAGTGATGACGACGATAAAACTCCAGATTCCGGCTGGACAAGCGAATCCGAGCCCTCCGGTTGGGCCTGCGCTTGGACAGCGAGGGGTCAATATCATGGAGTTCTGCAAGGCCTTTAACTCCAGAACGCAGACCCAGCAAGGATTGCTGACCCCGGTTATCATTACGGTCTATGCAGACCGTTCTTTTTCTTTCATTACGAAGACGCCGCCGGCCTCAACTCTTTTGAAAAAGGCGGCGGGGCTCGAGAAAGCGTCTGGCGAGCCGGCAAAACACATGGTGGGGTCGGTGACACGAAAACAGGTCGAAGAAATCGCAAATGTCAAAATGCCGGATTTGAACGCAAAGGATCTTGACGGTGCAATACGCACGGTCGTGGGAACTGCTCGCAGCATGGGTCTTGAGGTGGTCGATTAATATGGCTCGAAAAAGTAAAGGCTATCGTTCTGTAGAGACCAAGGTGGATCGAACTCGTCGCTACTCTTTAGATGAGGCACTGAGGTTGGCACGCGAGACGAAACGGGCGAAATTTGATGAGACCGTCGAATTAGCAGTGCGGCTTGGTGTTGATCCGAGGAAAGCTGATCAGAACATCCGCGGGACAGTATTGCTTCCTCATGGAACTGGTAAAACTGTGCGTGTCGTGGTTTTCGCAAAAGGGGAAAAGGTCCAGGAGGCCGAAGAAGCTGGAGCTGATATTGTCGGCGGTGAGGATCTTGCGAAGCGTATTAGTGACGAAGGATGGCTCGAGTTTGATAAGGCTGTGGCTACCCCAGACATGATGGGCGTAGTCGGTCGGCTTGGAAAGATCCTTGGCCCGCGAGGGCTTATGCCGAATCCGAAAGTTGGCACGGTCACAGTGGATATTGCTCAGGCAGTTCAGGACCTCAAAGCTGGCAAGGTCGAATATCGAGTTGACAAGGCAGGGAATGTACATGTGCCCGTTGGGAAAGTGTCATTTGAAGGTGCTCAGCTCCTGGATAATGCGCAGTCTCTTCTGGAGAGCTTAGTCCGGGCAAAGCCCGCCTCAGCTAAAGGGACATATGTGAAGAGCATTACAGTCAGTACCAGTATGGGGCCCGGAGTACGGGTAGACCCGGTTGGAGCATTGAGGCAAGGCTAGTGCGCGTCAGGAATGCTCGGATGCCAAGATGTCGAAAAGATAGATGAAAGATTGAAAGATGGACCGACGAACAAAAGAAGAAACCGTAACCGATCTTCAGAATCGATTCGCGAATGCGACAGCCGCAGTACTGACTGAGTATCAAGGCTTAACGGTAGAACAACTGAACAGCCTGCGGCGCGAGCTTCGCGGGGTGGACGGAGAGTATCGTGTTGCCAAAAATACTTTAGTGGCGCTTGCCATTGACGGGACCCCCTATCTCTCTTTGAAAGATTTGCTTTCCGGGCAGAATGGGCTGGTCTTCGGCTATGGTGATGTGATTGGGATTGCTAAAGTCGTTTCTCGTTTCGCTTCTGAAAACGAAAAATTTACAATTAAAGGGGGCTTTACCGAGGGGCAGTTCTTGGAAACGGCCAAGGTTGAGGCTTTGGCTACCCTGCCTGGCAAGGAGGCCCTTCGCGCGCAGTTGCTCGGTGTGCTCTCTCAGCCTGCGACTCGTCTCGTCGGCGCCTTGTCTGCTCCTGGCTCGCAACTCGCACGGCTGCTCAATGAGCGGATGTCTCAACTCAACGCAGATTAAAGACTTTTGCGTACCCCGAAGGAGGACTGTATGACTCTCACAGAAGAAAAGATGGATGAAATTATTGTCACGCTCTCGGACCTAACCATTCTCGAGGCCTCAGATCTGGTCAAGAAGCTCGAAGAAAAATGGGGGGTCAGCGCTGCCGTTCCCGTAGTGGTTGCCGGAGGTCCTGCCGACGGTGATGCTGCGCCCGAGGCTGTTGAGCAGACCGAGTTTGACGTCGTGCTGACAGGGCCTGGAGACAAGAAAATTCAGGTCATTAAGGTCGTCCGTGAACTGACTGGATTAGGCCTTAAGGAAGCCAAAGAGCTCGTGGACAGCGCACCCAAGGCGGTGAAAGAAGGTGTTTCCAAGACGGAGGCTGAAGAAGTAAAAGAAAAGCTTGAAGGGGTCGGAGGCTCGGTCGAACTGAGATAATGATAGCGCGGGAGAAAAAGGGGAGCATTCATGGCTGCTAAGCTAGCGCATAACTTCCGCATTCGGCGGCCTTTTGGTCGTATTGAACAAATAGTCAAATTTCCACACCTGCTGGAAATTCAACATCACTCGTATGATGAATTTCTCCAGGGGCTCCTGCCTGCTGAACAGAGAACGGACACTGGGCTGCATGGGGTCTTTCGGTCGGTTTTTCCAATCAAGGATTTTAATGAGATCGCTTCTCTCGAGTTTGTGAATTACGCGCTCGGAGAACCGAAGTATACAGTCGAAGAGTGCCATCAAAGAGGGATGACGCATGCTGCTCCCCTCAAAGTGACGATTCAACTTGTCCTGTGGGATATCGACTCAAGCAGTGGTGCTCGTACGATCAAGAACGTCAAAGAACAAGAAGTCTATTTCGGCGAACTCCCCTTAATGACGAAGCACGGGACATTCATGATCAATGGGACGGAGCGTGTTATCGTCAGCCAGCTGCATCGATCCCCTGGGGTCTTTTTTGACCATGATAAAGGGAAGACGCATGCGAGTGGGAAGCTCCTGTACTCGGCTCGGGTCATCCCGTATCGAGGATCGTGGATGGACTTCGAATTTGATCCCAAAGATATTCTCTACGTGCGGATAGACCGGCGCCGGAAATTCCATGCGACCGTGCTCTTACGCGCATTGGAAATGACAACAGAGGATCTGCTGAATTATTTTTATCGCACAGATACGATCTTCCTAGATCAGAGAAAGCCCAGCAGAACTTTTCAGCCTGGCCACTTGCTTGGCCTGCGTGCCACGCAAGATGTTCGCGATCCTAAGACGGATGATCTGTTACTGAAGGAGGGACGGAAGTTTACCCGCAGTGCGCTCAGACATATGGAATCGGCCGGGATTGAGCAGATTCCCATGACCCTCGAGGAACTGATCGGTCGGGTGGCCGCGCGTGACATTCTTGACCCTGCAACAAAAGAGGTGCTCATTCAGTGCAATGAGGAAATCTCGCAAGAACAGCTCGATCTCCTTATGGAGCGCGGGGTGTCGAGGGTTGAGGTGCTCTTCATCGATGAGTCACATATCGGTCCATCCCTGCGTAACACGCTCTTGCAGGATAAAATTTCTTCTCCCCAAGAAGCGGTCATTGAGATTTATCGGCGACTGCGTCCGGGTGACCCTCCGACGAGTGAAGCGGCAACCTTGTTTTTTCACAATCTGTTTTTTAATCCTGAGCGCTATAATTTGTCGCGAGTCGGGCGTCTCAAACTCAATCATAAACTCGATATCAACGCGCCCCTCGATCAAGGCACCTTGCGGCGTGAGGATATCCTGGAAGCCGTGCGCTATTTGGTTGAACTGAAGAATGGCAATGGCGTTATCGATGATATTGACCATCTGGGGAACCGACGCATCCGGGCGGTTGGAGAGCTGGTTGAAAATCAGTTTCGTATCGGTTTGGTCCGGATGGAACGTGCGGTGAAAGAGCGCATGAGTCTCCAGGATGTCGAGACGTTGATGCCGCAAGAATTGGTCAATTACAAACCTGTTTCGGCAGCCCTGAAAGAATTTTTCGGCTCAAGCCAGCTTTCTCAATTCATGGACCAGACGAATCCCTTGTCTGAAATTACGCATAAAAGACGACTTTCGGCACTGGGGCCTGGAGGGCTCACCCGAGAACGTGCAGGCTTTGAGGTGCGAGACGTTCACCCGACACACTACGGGCGGGTCTGTCCTATTGAGACACCCGAGGGGCCGAACATCGGGCTTATTTCAAGTCTTTCAACGTATGCACGTGTCAATGAATTTGGCTTCATTGAGACGCCGTATCGGGAAGTCGTACAAGGCCGGGTCACTGATGCTGTCCGGTATCTGTCTGCTCTGGAGGAAGAAAGTCAGACGATTGCGCAGGCAAACGCCCCAGTTGATGCAAAGGGGAATTTTACGAATAAACTCGTTTCCGCTCGACTTCGCGGGGAATTTGTGATGGTCCCACCTGAGGAGGTTCAGCAAATGGACGTGTCGCCCACTCAGTTAGTGAGTGTTGCGGCTGCGCTGATCCCTTTCCTGGAGCATGACGACGCGAACCGCGCCCTCATGGGATCCAACATGCAGCGGCAAGCAGTCCCTTTGCTGCGTACGGAAGCCCCACTCGTGGGGACGGGTATGGAGCAGGTGGTGGCGAGGGACTCGGGTGCCTCTGTTACCGCATACCGAGACGGTCTTGTTGAGAGCGTTGATTCGGCGCGTATCGTAGTCAGAGCAGAAGCACACACCGCGCAGGGTGACGTTGGGGTTGATATTTACAGCCTGACAAAATACCAGCGCTCTAATCAAAATACATGTGTGAACCAACGGCCCACCGTCCAAGTTGGTGACCGTGT
>CAUZQN010000226.1:0-5459 GCA_963581605.1 uncultured Binatia bacterium (SeqCode) | reverse complement strand
AAACACAAACAAATCAGCCGCGCTCACACTGCCACCCAGAGCCATAGCGCCGCCCACCAGCGCAATCAGTACAACGCCTATTCCGCTGGTGACTTCGATCACGCCGACGGGAACGAACGACAGCGTACTGGCGCGCAGCATAGTATCCCGCAGCCGCCGGCTGCGGGTCTCGATCTCACGGGCTTGGGACCGCTCCTGAACAAACGACTTGATAACGGTGACACCGGACAGGTTATCCTGCACCTGCGCAGTCAGGTTTTCGAGTTGCTCCCGCACCGGCCGCCACTCGGTTCGCACTTTTGAAATCGAGCGGAAGACAATCCAACTGGCCAGTGGGAGAGGGAGCAAGGCGACTAGGGCGAG
This sequence comes from uncultured Binatia bacterium (SeqCode), assembly GCA_963581605.1. GTDB lineage: Bacteria > Desulfobacterota > Binatia > Bin18 > Bin18 > Bin18. Next base: position 5,096 of record CAUZQN010000226.1, on the reverse strand, counting down.
TTGCCAGTTCAGATAGAAGAGGACGGCGATCATGGCCGTCGGCAGGACAAAGGCGTTAATCGCTTCCGGAATCCCATGCGCGATAAAGTCTTCGATGGCTTCAATGTCATTGATCGAACGAGCAATCAACCCTCCGGTCCGTTGTGTATGGAAAAAACTGTGGGGCAGACTCTGCAGATGGGTATACACCCGGACCATGAGGCTGTGCAGGACATCAAAAGATACCTCGTGGGAAAAACGACCGTAGCCATACCGAAATAACCCGCGCCCGAGATAGACAAGCAGCAGGAGGCCGGAAATACCGATCAAGGCTTGCAGCGTTCCGCCCCCTTCGGTGATCCACTGAATAATCCGGCGGATGAGCAGCGGCGGAATCAGGCCGGTGCCGGCAAAGAGCAGGCCGCAGGCGACCGCCAGGACCATTTTCTTTTGGCTTCCGCGCAGCAACTGCAACAGACTCACAATAGAATGCATGCGCCTCCTTTTCCTTCACCACTTACCACATACTCATGTAGGAATGGTAGCCGAATATGACCCTCGTTCCAGGCGGGAATGAATTCTAGGGTAATACGGTAATGAAAATCGACGGGTTCATCTGGCTTCCGGATATCGTCGACAAGCTGGCGGGTAAACATCATGTTGATCAAGATGAGGTTGAAGAGATCTTCTTTAATCAGCCTCGGTATTGGTTTGTCGAGAGAGGAAACCGTCTGGGAGAGGATGTGTACGCTACGACAGGCCAGACTGACGCTGGACGATACCTCATCGTTTTCTTTATCCATAAAGAGCGGAATATGGCGTTAATTCTGAGCGCCCGCAATATGGATAGGAAGGAACGCAAACGGCATGAACGAAAATGATCAAAAGGGATTAACGAGTATTTCCAAGGCCGGCACCCAAGAAGAGATTGGGAAGTTCTGGGATACTCATAGTCTCGCTGATTATTCAGAAGAAACGCACGAGGTCTCTTTCGAGCTCGGAGCCCAGCGACGTTGTCGGATCACCCTCGATCCGGATCTCTATTCACAGCTCGAAACAGAAGCGCGCACTCGTGGCATCTCCCCAGAGACACTGGTCAATCGCTGGCTAACAGAAAAGTTGCAGGCGGGTGTAGATAGACAGACTCAGGTTTAGAGCGTGTCCAAAAAGTCCATTCTGGGCGTCGCCCGGCTGCTCCCACCGTACCCGGCGCTGTCCGACCTCATTTCCCTTTCAACGAAAGAGCAAATCGGTTAGGACAAGTGAAGAAACTTTGTTCGCCGAAAAACAGACTCACCCGTACACGCTGTCGTGTACGAGAAAGGGAGCAGCAGCATGACAGCCAACGCACCTCGCAACGCATCTCAGACGTATGACATCGATGTGGAAGATGTTGAGTATATCCGTCACGGCGACAAGCCGCTGCTAGCACGTTTGTTCAAGCCGCGCGGCCAGGGACCGTTCCCGGCCATTATCGAACTCCACGGCGGGGCCTGGTGTTTAGGCGACCGCCTAATGGATGTCGCTATCAACGAACCGCTGGCAAAAAGCGGCGTAGTGGTCGCGGCGCTGGATTTCCGCGTGCCGCCCGAGGCAGCGTATCCTGGTTCACTGGCCGACATCAATTACGCGATCCGGTGGTTTAAGACCCAGGCGACGGAGTTTGGTAGTCGTCCTGACCTCGTGGGCGTGTTAGGCAGCTCCAGCGGCGCCCACCAAGCCATGCTGGCGGGGATGCGACCGTCCGATCCCAGATACGCGGCACTGCCGCTCCCCCCTGGAACACCGGACGTTGATGCCAGTCTGCGCTGCGCCGTCCTGTGCTGGCCCGTTATCGATCCGTTGGCGCGCTACCATTACGCCAAGAAGTTGAAAGCGGGTGGCAAACCCTACCCCGATTTAATAGACCTGGTACTGCCCCTGCACGATAAATACTGGAAAACCGAAGAGGCCATGGCTGAGGGCAACCCCGTGCTCGCATTGGAACGTGGCGAACAGGTTGAATTGCCGCCCGTGCTCTACGTGCAAGGCACCAAAGACAGAGCGCATCCGCGTCCTGACCTCGACCGCTTTGTCGAACAGTACCGTCAGGCGGGCGGCCAGGTCGAACTGGAATTATTCGAGAGCGAGGCCGAGGGATTTATTATCAGAAATCCGTCGTCGCCAAACTCCGCACAAGCCCTAGAGAAAATCATCGCGTTTGTCCATGCACAGGTCTGCTAGGAGCAGATCCAGTAAAGAAGATGAATACGGTCGCTCCCGATGAGCCCCAAAGTATTTTATTATGACATCATCTAATTTTATGCAGCTGGGGATTACTGATGTAGTCAATCTGATCCGCACCCGCCAGCTCTCGCCTGTAGAACTCGTTCAGTCCTACCTCGACCGCATCGAGTCGATCAATCTTTCTTTGAACGTCTACCTCACAGTCATGGCGGACGAGGCTCTTGCTGCTGCCAAAGCTGCGGAACGAGCCATGACTACGGGAGACGCGCTTGGTCCGCTGCATGGTATTCCCATTGCCCTGAAGGATAACTGCGAAGTCGCCGGCGTGCGGATGACAGGCGGAAACAAGTTTTTGAGGGACCACGTTGCTACAGATGATGCTGAGGTTGTCTCTCGACTGAGGCAGGCGGGAGCAATTATTCTGGGCAAGCTCAATATGCATGAGTGGGCCATAGGCGGCACTACGCGCAATCCGCACTACGGTCCGTGTAGAAACCCCTGGGACCCCACACGCATTCCCGGCGGCTCTAGTGGCGGCTCGGGCGCTGCAGTAGCTGCGGATATGGCGCTGGCCACTATAGGCACAGACACCGGCGGCTCTGTGCGTATCCCGGCTGCCCTGAATGGGGTGTGCGGTCTCCGGCCTACGATGGGTCGGGTGAGCAATCGCGGCGTCATCCCGGTCAGTTGGAGTTTTGACACAGTTGGTCCTCTGGCCAGACGAGCAGAAGATATTGCGCATATGCTGCAAGTCCTTGCCGGCTATGATCCCCAAGATCTGACTTCTGCCGATCAATCGGTCGGCAACTATATGGTCGGGCTCAACGAAGGAGTCAAGGGATTGCGCATAGGATTACTGGGCGGACATTTCCAAAAGGAACCACAGCCTGCTGTCGTCACTCTCATTAACCAAGCCGCCCAGGTGTACGAAAATTTAGGCGCACAGGTAGAAGAAGTTGAGTTAACCGATGCGGCAGTCACGGTTGAACGGACAAGTGAAATGCTCCTGGCTGACGCTGCCGCCTTTCATCAAGCCCGGCTTGCGGAAAGATCCGAAGATTTTGGGCCGGACGTCCTGACCCGGCTACGGATTGGAGCACAGGTAAGCGGCAGCCAGTACGGGCGCAATCTGCAGGAACAGCGCCGCTGGCAACGACAACTCAAGCAAACCTTTGAGCGCTACGATATTCTTTTGGCCCCCACATGTGGTATCCCCGCTCCCATCATTGAAGAGAGCGAAGGGGTAGAAACGACCCGACTCCTCGCCCGTTTCACCTACCCCCTAAGTTTGGCCCAAATGCCCGTGCTGAGCGTGCCATGCGGATTTACGGAAGACCTACTACCTGTTGGCATGCAGCTCATGGCCCCGGCGTGGGCAGAAGCCCGTGTCTTGCGCGCCGCACATGCGTACCAGCGGACTACCGACTGGCATATGCAGCAGCCTGCCATAACGACCGAGGCGCCAAAGACATAAACTTCCATCCCGTAGGTCGGATTAGCGTAGCGTAATCCGACATCTCGCTCAGGGTAAATTCAGCGGAAGAGATTCTTCGTCGCAAGGCTCCTCAGAATGACATGCATCAAATATACACTGGCGCACTACGAACGCGGAATAACAGGCAGCACGATATGTGATGGCCGGGCCTCATCGTGAAACACGTGCTGTAAGGCCGGCTCAAGCCGTCGCGCCTCGGCTGCGCCCTCCCCCGTCTGCGGATTACGATCAAAGCGCGGGAAGTTCGAGCCGGCAATCTCGATCCGGATCCGATGGCCCGCTTTGAACACATTACTGGTTGCCCACAAATCTATGACGTACTCGTACACATCTCCCGGTGTAAGCAGTTTCGCCTCTGCCCGCGATTCCCGGTAGCGGCCGCGCAGAATGCTATCCGTGAGATTACGCGCATATCCTTCCGGCCGTACGTCCACCAATTTGGCCGTGAAGTCCGTATCCACGGCACTGGTGGCAGCGTACAGGATCACCGTAATGGGGCCGGTGACTTCTACATCCTGCTCCAAGACTGGGGTCGTATAGACGAGCACGTCAGCCCGCTCTTCAACTGAGCGTTGATCAAACGCCCCACCCGGCATAGCGGCCGGCCAGCCGGTCACCCCGCCGCCTCTGGTCGGCACGGGATTGCGCGGGTCTGACACATACACGTCCGCGGGTTCACCGCGTGGCAGGCCACTGCGCGGCGGTTCAGGGCTCAATCCACCATCGCCACGTAGGCTGTTTGCATTGCCGTTGCTGTGGAAATAATATTTGGTGTACACAGTCCGGGCGAGCGGCCATTCGTTCTCCGTCCGCCAGGTGTTCTCACCCATAACAAAGATACGCACCGGCGGCTCTTCTAACAAACCGTTCTGTTTGCCCTTGAGCCAGTAGTCAAACCATTTGATATGCAGGCCATCCAGATCCGCCACCATGGCGTGACTCAGAAAGCCATAATCCACCTCTCCGACCACATTGCCGAGGGGCAGGGTGTGATACCAGGGGCCGATCACCAGCCTTTGCCCTTGGCGCGCCTCCTGGGTCGCCCCATTTTCACGCATGCCGAGATAATTCCGTAGCGTTCCGCCCAGAAAAATATCGTGCCAGCCACCTACATTGCAGGCTGGCACGCTGACCGCGTTGTGCTGGGCTTCGATATTCCAGCGCGCCCAGTAGACATCATCATCAGGATGAGCCAGCCAGTCGGAGAAATACGGAGCGGCCTCGTCCAAGAATGGAAAATCCGTAAGCGGCAAGTGCTGGAAGCACTGAGACAAAACGTCGATTTCGCCTAGCATAGCCTTGAAGCGGTCTCCCACCCCAGGCTTGGTCTTTATCAAACGCATATACGTATCCGGTGCGAGACGAGCCATGGTCCAACTCGCATTAAACCCCAGGG
>CAUZQN010000225.1:0-5467 GCA_963581605.1 uncultured Binatia bacterium (SeqCode) | reverse complement strand
CACTCAGGGCTTTCAGTGCCAGCATGAGTCGAGAAAGCTCGCCACCCGAGGCAACCTGAATGAGCGGCAAGAGGGGCTCACCCGGGTTTGCGGATAAATGGAATTCGACCTGATCGAAACCGCTTTGTGTCAAGCGCTGGCCATTTTGAATAAACGGGGCAACGGCGGCGCCGTGAGTCTCCTGCTGCTGAAAGTGCACACCAAAACTCGCGCCGAGCAGGCCGAGACGAGCCAACTCGGCCTGGATATTGTATTCCAGGCGCTGAGCAGTCGTGTGGCGTTCTTTGGAAAGTGTCTGCGCCCAGGTCCAAGCCGCATGCGCCGCCTGCTCGACTTCTTGTTGCAGGGCCGCAATAGTTTCGGCACCGCCATCGATGTGTTCCAGTTCTCGTTCAAGTTCTGCGTAGCGGGCCAGGATCGCCTCGATACTGCCGCCATATTTTTTCTTGAGACGAGAGATCAGCCCCAGCCGGGTATCGATGTCTTCTAGCCGCTCAGGATGAGGGCTCAGATGCTCGCTATACTTGCGCAGGAAGAGCGCAGCTTCTTCGACTTGGGCCAGCCCATCACTGAGCAGCGACAGTACTTCGTTCAGGCTCGTATCGACCTGCACCAGTTCGCGCAGTTGCGACAACAGCCGTCCAATCTGGTCGGCCACCGCGTCTTCCCCCGCCGCGAGCACGTCTTCTCCACCAGATGTAACCTGGTATAACTTCTCCGCGTTCAGCAGAATGGTACGTTCTTGGCGTAGGGTCTCTTCTTCTCCAGGTTGCAACGCCACGCGACGGATTTCATCCGCCTGAAAGCGGACCAGGTCTTGCCTGGCCTCAGCCGCCTCTTTTCCCTCTGTCAGCGCGCGTAAACGTTCCCATACACGGCGCAGGGCATGATACCGGTCCGCCATCTCGTGGGTTCGTGTAGCGGCATCCGCAAAGCCATCCAGCAATTGTAGGACGGAGTCGGGCTCGCGTAAGACCTGCTGCTCCTGCTGGCCATAGATCTGCATCAGTCCGGCACTGACCTGACGTAAGATGGCCACCGTCGTCAGCGCACCGTTCAGATACACCCGGCTGCGTCCGCTGCGCGCAATGACGCGGCGGATGATCAGTTCTTCCTCTTCACCCGCTCCGTGCTTTTCGAGTACGCCGTGTTCTTCAAGAACGTGCACGACGCGGCCATCCGCTACACTAAAAACCGCTTCCACGATTGCTTCTTTAGTATCACGTCGGATCAGATCCGCGGTCGCCCGGCTGCCGAGGGCCAGGCCGATCGCCTGCATCAGCAAACTCTTGCCTGCTCCGGTCTCGCCGGTAATGACATTCAAGCCAGGCTCAAACGAGAGCTCGAGATCATCTATCAGGGCCAAATTTTTAACATGCAGGTGACGCAGCATACGGCTATGTCCTGGCCGCTATTGTAGCCAGCTTCCTGCGTCCGTCCACTGCTATTGGGGGGGAAACGTCACACCGCGTTCCGCCGAGAGGTTTCTTCCAAACGATCGCTCAGCATCTTGGCGATATTCAGGAATATCCGTGCTCCGATACGCGGATAGCGCTTCTGCATGCGCGACAGGAAACGCTGATCAACCGCAATTGCCTCCACATCATCGACCGCAACGACATCAGCCGTGCGCTGGTTCTGACGAATGAGCGCCATCTCCCCAATCACATCACCCCGGCCCATAGTCCGCAGCAGTTTTGACTGTCCGTCGATATTAAGCCGCGCGTCGGCTGTGCCGTTGATCAACACAAACATCTCTGTGCCCATCTCCCCCTGCCGGACAATATGCTCGCCTGTGGCAAACGTGCGAAACTCGCCCATCAATGTCACGATCTTGGCTTGGAGAGGACGCAACCCTTCAAAGAGCGGGATCGTCTTATGCGGATCGCGCCCAAGTTTGAGATACAGCACTTCCCACAGCGTAATGATCTTGGTAGTGGCCAGCAGGGCCGGGAGCAGAATGACATCGGCCCCAAAGGCCACAACAATAGTTGCCGCTGACAGCAGCCCAAACTCCTGAATAGGAACAAAGGTCGAGAACCACCACAACACCAGAAAGCCGAGGAGGAGAATCACTGAAGCGTATAAGCTCGGTTTCCCGACCGTACCCAAGGTCTGTAGGAGGGCAGTCTCCTGATCCGGGGCAGAGTGCACCTCAGCACTCAGCCGTGTCATCAAATGCACCGTATTATCAACCGCAATACCCAGCGCGATAGAGGCGATAATACTCGTGCCGAGATTCAGGACTGCACCAGACAGACCCATCAAACCAAAGAAAATGATGATAGGGAAAATATTCGGTACCATCGCAATCAGCCCCACCCGGGCGGACAAAAACATGGCTGACATAATGATGAAGATCACTCCGGCAGCCAGAGACAGACTTCTAATCTGTCCGGTGATAATATCGCCCGTGGTCTTGGTCAGGAGAATCAGGTTCCCGGTGGGATGGACTTTGAGGTCGGGCGGAAAATGCTCCTCAGCATAGGCGTTAATCGCATCAACCGTATCCGAGATATCGCTCGAACGTGACAAGGTGGTGCGAACCAGGATATTCGAGCGAGCGAAATCCGGACTCGCCACGGACTTAAAACTGTTCGGGCTGCTGCTCACCAGCTGCATCACCGCCCGCAGCTGAGAAGGCTCTTCCCAAAAGGTTTTGGGGTTCTCCGGAGGTGGAAGCATCATGATCTCCCCATCCGGGCCGACCATGATATCACCCCCACCTGACTGCGCCCCGCGGTCGAGCAGCTCACAATAATCGACAAACGATACCGTTTTATCTACGCCGGGCAGGCCGTCGATATACAGCTGCAGGTCCTTGATGCGGCGCAGCGTATCCCACTGCTTCATGACATTTTTTTCTTCGCCGTCGATCACTACGTAGAAGGCCATGCTACCCACAAGATGTTCGTTAATAGCATCCGTAGCTTGACGAATGGGGTCGTTCGGCTGAAAGAAAGACTGAAAATTGGAGTCCACTCGGATCGAGAAAAGTTGCCACACCGCCACAACGGCGAGGATAATCGACACACCGATCACCGCCCGCCGATTATGAATGGCAAAGCGGCCAACACCTCGAAGGCCGGCTGTCACCCCAGGGGCAAAATCTTCAGCCCGTTTGGAGGGCAGGCGCAGTTGGGTCAAAAGCGCCGGCACAAGTATAATCGACAGCAGAAAGGCAATCAGGATGCCGATAGACGAAAAAATGCCCATTTCCCGAATGCTGGTCAGAGGATTCACGCCCAAGGCCAGAAAGCCGAGTACTGTTGTAAATGCAGCGATAGAAATCGCTGGGCTTGTTTTTTTCAGGGTTTGGAGCACCACCTCCCGGATCGATCCATCCGGCTGGGCCAGCTCATAATACTCCGCAACCATATGCAGAGAGTAGGCTGTGCCCAGAACAAGAATCAGCGGCGGCAGCGCAATACTACCCAGACTCAAGCTGCTGCCGGCCAAGACCATAATGCCCAGCGTCCAAATAAGGCTGACAATGACGGTGAGCGCTGGCAGTAATACACCCCGAGCTGACCGAAAGCTGAAGAAGAGAACAACGATGATCGCCAGCAGGGTGAGGGGGATAAAGCGCGCCTGATCTTCTTGCATGACCCGAGCCGAGTAGACCTTGAAGCGTGGTAAGCCCGTATAAAAAATCTGCTCCGGTCCGGTTTGGCGTTCTTTGTCGAGGATGGCCTCGATCTGCCCGTCTATCCTGCGTGCTATAACCTCGTCGCCGGTCGTGTCACTAAAGAAGATATTGACCGCCGCAGCCTTGCCGTCTTTAGAGACAAGGTTTTTGACATAAATGGGCCGATCAGCCAGCGTCTCACGCAGTGTATCCAGACCCTCCTGCGTTGCTGGAATGTTTTCCATAAGCGGCGGCGGATCTATCACGTCAGCAATCGGGTCAACCGCATTCGCCAGGCTGAGCACCTCCTGCACACCCTCGATTTTCCCCAGTTCAGTTGTCAGGCGCTGAAGCTTGCGCAGAACGTCCGGGGTATAGATGTCGTCAGCCAGCACGCCGACCACGCCGACTTCGTCGCTGCCGAATAGCGTCCGGACTTCATCATAGTAGCGACCATCGGGATCATCCTGAGGCAGCAGACTTTCGACCGAGCTGTCGAGCCGCATGTCCTTTGCGAAGAAACCGAAGACACAGGTAAGAAGGAAAATCACGAGAAGGAGGACCCTGGCTCGGTTCACCACCAATAGATAGAGTCGTTCCATAATCAAGACGGCATATATAGGAAACGGGCAGCAAGTGCGAGAGGGAAAGCTCAATAATTCTTGCTGGCTAAGCTTTCTTCGCTCTTCAGCATTCATCTATCTTGCATCTATCTCGGATCTATCTTGCATCTATCTTGAGCCGCTATCAGTGGTGAATAAGCCCAACCCAGCAGGTCCAGTGCAGCATGGCTTGACCAATTGGCCGGACCTGCGCTAAGCCGATGGCAGTGCCACAAGGAACCGCATACGACCGAGCCGCCACCAACCATCTCATCCAGAGTATGGGGATAAAGTTTCGTCAAGAAATTATACGCCCGATCGGGCCTAGCCCAGTCGATCTTCCCGTCAACCAGTCGTTCTCGCTGGCTGCGACGCATCTGTTTCTGACCCTTCCGGATCAGCTCCGGACCTGTTTAGCTCGAACGTCACCTGCAGACATTGCACAGCGCAACAGGCATCTGGGTACGACCGTCTCCCCCCCAGCAATCTGGATGTTCGGCTATCATTTTCTGGTCGGGCGAGAGATTTTGCTCGACTTCGGCTTCCTCAAGGATTCCGACCATGCGCAGGACATTGGCCTCGTCTTAGACTGTTGGCGGCAGTTCGCGACAACTTACCGCAACGATGGACATGTGGATAATAGTGAGGCTGGCTGGTCAAATCACTTTCTGTCGAGTGCGACTATTCAACAACTCTATCCGGCCTTGGTTCCCATTGATGATGAAATAAGGCGAGTGACAGCCCAGTTTCTTGCTGCGCTTGAATCCTATCTGTTCATTTTGAATGCTGAAGCGCGCCTTGGCATAGCCGATTCCGGTCCGTACCCATTGAGCACGAATCGCGTGCTTATTGTCCGAGATTTTTTCGATCTTACCGGGCGCTGGTACCCATGGCGTGAGCTCACAACCGAGATGCCGTATCCGAGCTGCAGCTTGGCCTTCACCCTCGACCCTGCGGATTTCCAGACCATGGAGTTGAGTGATCGTGCCGCCCTGGTCACCTCACCCAAAAACTATACGGACGTGATCCGCGAACTTGTCCTTGTCAACCACGACCACGGGCAAATACACGTGTTGCCTTTTACAGATATAGATCGCCTCACCCGGGCCGCGAAAAAAATCCAGCCGCGGCTGCTCTCCTGGTTTGAGCAAAAATCCCGCCACGACGCGATCCTTTTCGGCGCACGCCCCTGGGCGCTCAGACCACTCAGCCTGGTGCTGCATGCCGAGCAGTGTTT
>CAUZQN010000224.1:0-5473 GCA_963581605.1 uncultured Binatia bacterium (SeqCode) | reverse complement strand
GCCGGCAGCATCAATCACCTCAGCATAGACAAAATGTTCAAAGAGACCGTTGACTTGGTCTATCAGCCGGTGGTCTCCAACAGCGGCGCGGGCCTTAATCAGTGCCTGGCGTTCCCATAGCTGCGCCCCGGTTTGGTGGTAGCGTTCAAAGGCGGGTACAGACGACACAAGCGAACCCGCTCGACCAGAGGGTCGCAGTCGCGTGTCAATCCGATACACCATACCTTCCCGTGTCTGGACCTGCAGAGCAGAGATAAGCCGCTGGGCAAGCTTCGTAAAGATCTCTTGCGCACTCAGCTCCGCTCGGCTTCCTTTTTTTTCCTCGGGCTCATATAAAAAAATGAGATCTAAGTCAGAGTTATAATTCAGTTCACCCGCACCCAATTTCCCCATAGCCACAATAGCGATCCGTCCGGGTAAAGCGGTAATGCCCAACTGGGCAAGGAGTGCCGTTCGCGCCGTTTCATACGCACCGTGCAGACAGCTCTCGGCCAAGTCAGACAACTGTCTACTCACCGCAGGGAAGTCCAGCAAGCCGTTCGTGTCATTGATCCCGATCCGCAAAAATTCTTCACTCCGATATTGGCGTAAGATGTCGAGCCGGTCCTCTAAATCAGGAGCCCCATCAATCCGGGCCATGAGTTCGTCACACATCTTGACTCGAGATTTATGGACGTGCACCAGGTCAGCCCGGACCAAGCTGTCGAGGAGCTCGGGTCGGCGTAAAAAAATTTGGGACAAATACGAACTGGTGCCAAACAGACCTATTAACGTACGCAGCGTGTGGGGATTTTCGCGCAGCAAGGCCAAAAAGCTAGACCGGGCACCAATGGAGGCAATGAGCTCCGCGATATAGGCCAAAGCCCGATCCGGGTCTGGCGCTTGACAGATTTCGCGGAAAAGCATGGGCGCAAGAGCGTAGAAGATCTTACGCCGTTTCGGCGAGGCGGGGGCATACGGTGGGCCGTCATGCAATAAACACAGGCGTTCATAGCTCTGCGTCAGTTCTCGAAATCCGAGCCGTTCGAGGCGCTGTTTCGTCCGCTCTGCATTCCGTAACTCTTGCAGCAAGGCCTCAATCGGGGCGTTCTCTTCAGCGACTCGCGTCTCAGGGTTTTCGTCAGGCACATGAAACAGCGAACGGAAAATCTTATGCACCGCGCTCGAGTGCATCTGGAGTGTGGTCACAAAGACGGCAATCGGGTCTTGGATATCTGCTCCAGTCTGTTCATTTATGCCCTTCAGGCGAAGGCGGCGGGCCAAGGCTCGCATTTCCGCTTCTGTGCCCGGTAAGGTATGCGTCTGGCGATCCTGCACGACTTGGATCTTATGCTCAACCTGGCGCAGGAATTGGTATGCGTGGGCCAAGACATCGCGATCAGCCACTGTCAAATAGGCCCCTTCACAGAGTCGATCCAGGACCCGCAGCGTATTGCGCTCTAAGACACGTGGATCTTTTCCGGCATGGATGAGCTGCAGGACTTGGACAATAAACTCGATCTCGCGTATACCGCCACGGCTGAGCTTGACGTTCATCCGTTCCCGGTCAACCCGTCGCAGTGAGCGTTCCACCCGCGCTTTCATGTCTTTCAGGTCCTCGACCGTTGTAAAATCAAGATAACGCCGCAGGATAAACGGTGCGACCTCGTGTAAAAATCGTTCCCCAAGGGTTTTCTCTCCGGCAATCGGCCGCGCTTTGAGCAGTGCAGCTCGCTCCCAGGTTTGGCCCCAGGACTCGTAGTAAAGCAATGTGTTGGATAAGGAATTGACAATGTGTCCGTTTGTCCCGTCCGGTCGTAGGCCGAGGTCAACCCGAAAGACAATACCGCCTGCAACCGGCATACTCAGGGTTTGGGTCAGGTTTTGGGCCAGCGTAGTAAAAAAGGTGCGCGCATTCACCTGTCCTTTTCTCCCACCTGTAGTCATCCCCGCGTCATATTCATACAGATAGATAAGGTCGATATCCGAGCTGAAATTGAGATCTTCTCCTCCGAGCTTGCCCATGCCCAAAACGACAAATTCAATCGGACGTCGCCCAGGCTTTTCCTCTCCCAGCGCCTCTCCATAGTCAACCCTGAGCTGTGCTCGGCTGTATTCATACGCAATCTGGACTGCAGCCTCAGCCAACGCACTCAGGTCCCGCGTCGTCTCTTCTAACGAGGCGCGCGCGAGCAAATCGCGTGTCCCAATACGAAGATATTCTCGATTTCGGTACGCCCGTAAGCCAGCCCGAAAATCGTCTTCAGACAGATCTAAGGCCAGGCTGGTTCGTAAAGATGACAGCTGGACTGCTGCAGTCTTTTCTGCTGCGCCACAATCCACCAGAAAGGCCGCCTCCCAGCCCTGCCCCTGACTGAGCAAGACGTTTGTGAGATGCTGGCTGGCGCCTAAGATAAATAAGAGATCACAGCAGGGATTAAATGAGCCTAGTACCTTTCCCGTACCGATCTCGTGTTCGAGCAAACGGCTCAAATTGACCGCAGCCAGCGCGGGGTCCGGAGCGCGGGCAACGCCGGTCACGATATGATTCCAGAAGGGAGTCAGGTTTTCACGGAGGGGAAAGAGCGGCTGGAGAATGTCGGGCGAGACGTCGTCAACAATGGGCATGAGGCATGCTGGGCCAAAGGCTATAAACACGGAGGGGCACGGCATACCATACCCCTACATAATGCCCTAGGCCAATGCCTAGGGCATTATGCCGCTTGTGGCGCGCTCAGCGCCTCACACGACGCTAACAACCATTTAATGCTCGACATCTCGTCATCAAGAATTGTCTTCAACAGTTCTTTGGTCTGCTGATCGTCCTGAATCTGAGCTATCGAATCCGTCAACGGCTTAAGCGCGGCTTGGGGATCTTTGAGCAGCTCCGCAATGGATTGGAGTTTTTCCACGTCGGTCTTTTTCTTTGACGAATAGAAGGGCAGCTCTTTATCCCGTCGCTCAGCCGGGACCGTGCACTGCGGACTCCCACCAAGTTCACGCAGCCGGGCTTCTAAGAGTTGGGCGTGAAAGGCCTCACGCTGCTGTACCGTACGCAACCCACCTCTGACGCACTCTTGATCACTGGCCTCAATCCAGCTGTTGAGATATTCGGCCGCAAAATTCTCTCCACATCGGAACTCGTCCAAGAGTGCGAGAATCATATCCTTCTCAGAGGCATGGCTCGTCTCATTATACGTGTACGCGCCAGCCCCATTTGTGTGGCCGTTGGAAAGTTCATTCATCTGCTCTTCGAACAGCGCATCCGAGATGACACCCTTCCGATACGCCTTAAGCAATTGGCGTACCTCAAAATCAGCATTTGACATAGTCGTTTCTCCTTTCAGACTTTTTTAGGCACATACAAGACACATAGCAGAAATCATAGGGGCTGTGTCAACTCAGTCTGTCCAGAGTTTAAGCAAACGGACACAGCATTGCCGCTCTTCTGTGCAATTTTTTCTGACAAAAGCAGAAAATCCTTGATTTTTCTACAGTTTTTATCGCTCCAGGTCTGGCATCAGGTTTGCTCTTAGCTGAAAGGTGCCTTACATAGAATCCAGGGGCATATATTGTATCTTTAGTATCAAGGGGGTAGTGCATGAGAAAATTTTTCAGCGTTATCGCTCTCGGGGCTGCGCTGGTCGTTGCAGGAAGTCTTAGTGCCTGGGCTGATTCGCATGAAGTGCAGAAAATGCTGCAGAAAATGCAACAGCGGATTGATGAGCTTGAGAGTCAAGTCAATCAGCTGAAAGGAGGATCTGCTGAAGGCGGAGAGGGCGGCAGTGCCAGCGTATCGGATCTCACCAGTCGAGTAGAGACCCTCGAAGGCGGCCTGTCCGGCCTCAACGGCTTTCAATTCGGTGGGCTGATGTACGGATCATATAACTACAACTTCAACAGTCCCGAATCGCGCGACAACAGCTTGCGTATCTTTGATGTCAACCACAATAACTTCACCATGGACCTGCTCCAGCTCGAAGCATCAAAAGAGACAGAAAGTGGGGTTGGGTTCCATTCTGTGTTGGACTACGGCAAAACAGCGGGTCTGATTCACTCTGACTGGGACGGTGACCTGGCCCACAATTTCGAGGTCCAGCAAGCCTATCTGACCTATACCTTTGGGGTCGGCAACGGGTTAGACATGAAATTTGGTAAGTTCGCTACGCTGTTGGGTGGTGAAGTGATTGAGTCCCCGTATAATCCCAATATCTCTCGGTCTTTCATGTTTGGCTATGCCATTCCGTTTACCCACACCGGCGTATTGTTCTCGTATGCGTTGAACGACATGGTCAGCCTGACCGCGGGTGTGGTGAACGGCTGGGATAATGTTGTTGACAACAATAATGGTAAAACTTTCCTCGGTAGCTTGGGCATCCAGCATGGCGACTTGGCCTGGACGTTCAACGGCGTGTTCGGTCCAGAAGATGATGATAACGGCAAATCCCAGACAGGCGTCTTTGACACTGTCCTGACGTATAGTCCGATTGATAATATCGATTTGCTCGTGAATTTCGACTACGGACAAGCCAGCGACGTCTTAGCTGGTGCAGGCGGCGACGCCGATGCGGAATGGATCGGCCTGTCAGGTATCGTGACGATCGGCTGCGGCCTGCTCAACCCCACCTGGGAAGACTGGTCGCTGGCGCTACCGGGTGAGTGGTTCTCGGATGAGGATGACTACCGGACTGGAATAGCCCAAGACCTGTGGGAAGTCACCGGTACATTGAAGTGGCAAATGTCCGAACACCTGCAGGCACGTCTCGAATACCGCCACGATGAGTCGAACCGGAGCTCGTTTGAGAAAGACAGCCGCTTCCAGAAAGGCCAAGACACCATGATCTTGGAGTTTGCCTACCTCGTGTAAACCGCAGCCTGAAAAGGAGGCCCGCATGAAGAAGATTGAAGCCATTATCAAGCCCTTTAAGCTCGATGAAGTCAAAGAGGCCCTCTCCAAAGCCGGAGTGCAGGGTATGACGATTACCGAGGTGAAAGGCTTTGGTCGACAAAAGGGGCACACCGAACTGTATCGGGGTGCTGAGTATGTGGTGGACTTCTTGCCCAAGGTCAAGATCGAAATCTTGGTCGACGACGACAAGGCCGCAGACGTGGCAGACACGATCATTACGGCTGCCCGTACAGGCCGGATCGGGGACGGCAAGATTTTCATCATGCCCATGGATGAGGTCGTGCGTATCCGAACCGGTGAACGCGGCAGCGACGCTATCTAGCTATCTAACCGACCGTACAATCCCTGCCGGGGCTCCGACGTTGTGAGGGCAACGAGAGGAAGAGCCTCGGCAACAGACACCAAACACCGGGTATATCAGGGGCATCTCAACAGCAGGCACAGGAAGGTCGTGCAGCGCACAAGGAGGTTGAGATGAAACGTCTATTTTCTCCATTTTCTATTGGATCATTTGCTGCTTTAACCACAGGCGCTGTTTTAGCCACAGGTTTGCTTGCGTCTCTCGCTTTTGCCGAAGACGCCCCA
>CAUZQN010000223.1:0-5476 GCA_963581605.1 uncultured Binatia bacterium (SeqCode) | reverse complement strand
GCATACGCAGCTTTCGGAAAGCGGTGAAAACGCCAGATGAGATTGATGTCACCCCCGAGCAGGAACCTGAAGAAGGCTCCAGCGAAAAACCTCAGTAAGACTGTCCGAACTGGGCGGCAATCACCCTGCTACTAAACTCTGCGATCTGAGACGGTGGCTCGGTAAAGGTAATCAAAAAATTGACGGCTTCCCCAGCCGGAATACGAAACCGCCTCGGCGGCATCAAACTTTGCAAGATGTTCACCTCGCGTCGGGTGAGACTCTCAAGCACCTCCGGCGCGGTCTCGGTCCCACAGAAGATCATCCGTTGTCCCAAAACTTTTCCATTTGTATGTAGCAGGGTGCCTTCAATTTGGATGCTGTGTGCCGGTACGCCAGCCTGATTTATTGCCCTGCCGGCAATGGCAAAGATCCGCTGCTTATCTTTCGTGAGCCAAAATCCGCCGCGCATTTTTGTTAAGACAATATGGCGGGCTGAGGGTCGTTCTGCGTCGAGCATGGGGCCTAATACGGGAATGCGAGAGAGGGTGGCTGCCGTCGTTTCTAGATACGAGAAGGCGAGAAAAGTGAATGCTGCATAGCCTGATACGACAAGGCCAAGCACCAGTATGAACAGCTTCAATGAGAAGACCATTTCTTGCGGAGTGGAAGGAGTAAGCGGGGTAAGTTCAATGCGGCCTTCGTCTTGCTCGGTTCCGTCGAAAAACGGAGCGTCCGCAGACGAAAAGTCTCCAAGCAACGGCTCTTCGCCTTGGCCAGCCTCTGTTTGGTCTGTCCCTGTTGGATCTGTTTCTGTTATGGTGTCTAAAGCCGTGGCGGCGGCGTCAGAATCGGCCCATTCTTCATGAGATTGGAGCGAGTCAACGGTTGGAATGGGAGGCTCAGCAGGCATGATAGGGGGATCATCAGAGGAATCGTTGGCGGGAGGCTGGGCGGGATCATGAGAGGAATCCTCCTCGGGATCATAGCCTGAAGCCTCGGCTTCAGGCTCGGGACCCTGTTCTGTTTCCAGAGCAGGGCGAGAGTAAGGGAAAACGTGTCCGCAGTCTGCTTGCGTGCACTCAAAAAATGTTGTTTCGTCGGGGGGTCCTGCCGTATCAGTCCTGTAGCGGGTATGGCAGGAAGGGCATTCCACAATCACTCACCACCTCCTCTATCCCCTTCTGGATTGTAGGCAGAAGTGAAGAAAAATCAACAGCGTTGACGGCAAGTCAGAGAAAAACCTATAATACACTCGTTATGTGTTCATACATACATGAGAGGAAGATTTGATCATTCCTGCTGCTCTGCGCATGGGTTTCATTGTGCTGCACACGCTTTTTTGGGGTGGCCCGGTGTATCTGTGCTCTTTCTTTGACCCCTATGCCGAACGTGCCGCACGTCTGATCCGTTTCTGGGCAAGAGGAAATTTGCGAGCGTGCGGAGTGACGGTTCACTCACGAGGGCTGGAGCGACTCGACCCGCACACGGCCTATCTCTTTATGTCAAATCACCAGAGCCAGTTTGATATCCTTGCTCTTATGTCGGCGCTGGCAGACTTTCAATTGCGTTGGGCTGCAAAACAAGAACTGCGGAAAATTCCGATACTTGGCGCGTGTATGCACCGGACGCATCAGGTCCTGATTGATCGCGACAGTCGGACTCAGGCGATTGCCACCTTACGTAAAGTCAAAGAACTCCTGCACGCTGGTATCTCGGTGTTGTTTTTTCCCGAGGGGACGCGCGGTCCAGACCGAGGCCTGCTACCTTTTAAACCGGGTGGATTTGCGGCTGCGGTGGCAGCTGGGATGCCGGTCGTACCGATCACTATCAACGGCAGCCGGGCGATACTGCCGCCAGGGGACTGGAAAATACGATCCGGAGAAATAGAAATTGTATTTGGAGAACCCATTCCGATCAAAACAGACGGGAACAAGAAGGCTGCTCGACACGCGTTGTTGGCGCAGGTCGAAGCGGCAATTGCTACCCAGCTCAGTTTGGAGCTGCCCAGCTCAGCCCCAGGGCTGTCCGATTCGTCCCTGCGAGAGACTGCGGCAGAGGTCGCCGGCAGACAGGCTGCGCTACAGCCTGGACAGCGTAAACATGCTGAATATTGTCAGCCTGGGATGCATGTATGAGTGATGGCAGTCTGCGTATAATTCCTTTGGGCGGATTGGGTGAGATCGGTCTCAATCTGATGCTGATTGAGTACTGTCCGGCTGGATCGGGAGAAACGGTCGCCATCGCAATCGACTGTGGCCTCATGTTTCCTGAGCAGGAAATGCTGGGGATAGATATCGTCATCCCTGACTTTAGCTATCTGCGCGACAAACGCCATCTCCAGGCCGTTGTGCTGACGCATGGCCATGAAGACCATATTGGCGCGTTGCCGCATCTATTGAGAGAATTCAATGTTCCCGTGTACGGTACGCCGTTTACTCTCGGCTTGCTGCGCGACAAACTCCGCGAACACCGCCTCTTGGAGAAGGTTGAGTTGCACGAATTCCGGCCGCGCGAATCCTGGGACATCGGCCCCTTTACGATTGAGGGCATTCACGTCACGCACAGTATTGTGGATGCTTCCGCGCTGGCCATTACCACGCCGCTTGGCACGATTATCCACACCGGAGATTTCCGGTTGGATCAGACGCCGATAGATGGCAAGCAGTCGGATCTGAATCGTTTTGCTGAGTGGGGCGAGCGCGGCGTACTGCTGCTCTTATCGGACTCGACGAATGTGGAGCGGCCGGGCTCAACCCGGTCTGAAAGTGTTGTGACGCGGCCGATTGAGGATCTCATAGCGCACGCCTCAGGCAAAGTCTTGGTGGCAACCTTTGCGTCGCATATTCACCGCATCCGCCAAATCATCGATCTGTCTGTAAAACAAGGACGCAGTGTGGGCATTGTTGGCAGACGTCTGGTCGGAAATATTGGGATTGCCGAGCAGACGGGGCATTTACAGCTCCCGTCCGAGGCGATGATCGACCCGTCGACCGTGCAAGACCGAGATCCACGAACGGTGACCTTGCTCACAACTGGGTCTCAAGGTGAGCCGCTTTCGGCTTTGTCTCGTATTGCCGCCGGCGGCCATAAGCAAATTAAACTTGAGGCTGGAGATACAGTCATCTTGTCGTCGCGCGTTATTCCGGGCAACGAGCGTACGATTGCGCGCTTGATTGACCACCTCTATCGCCGCGGAGCTGAAGTCTATTATGAGGCTATTGCCTGCGTCCACGTCTCTGGTCACGCTGCGCAGGATGAGTTGCGGATCATGCTGAATCTTGTCCGGCCCACATATTTTGTGCCCGTACACGGCGAATATCGTTTTTTAGTCCGGCACTGCGAACTTGCGCGTGAGGTCGGCGTTGATCCGAACGGCGTCTTCCTGGTTGAGAACGGGCAGGTTTTGGAGATTGATGCGCACGGAGCGCAACTCACCGATCCTGTCATGGCCGGGCGCGTGTTTGTGGATGGGTTGGCTGGTATTGAAGAAGAAGTCTTGCGGGACCGTCGTCATGTCGCAGAAGACGGATTGGTGGTCGTCATTCTCGGCCTTGATCTACAGACCGGTCAGCTGGTGAGCGGACCGGACCTGCTGTCACGTGGATTTCTGCCCTCAACAAACGGGGATGGATTTGCTGAGGCCAAGGATGCCGTACGAGCCATGCTGGACGAACTGCCGCACGAATCGTGTACAGACGTGGGTGTCGTCAAAGAACAAGTCCGTCTGGCGCTTCGGCGCCATTTTCGCAAAACTCTGGGGCGACGGCCCGTGGTCCTGCCATTTGTGATGGAGATGTAGTGGTCCTGCCATGTGTGGTGGAGAGGTGGGGATGGTGCTGAGGAAAAAACCGCGACAGCGGGCGCAATATGCGCGGGAGCGGCCGCAGAATGCGAGGGAGCGGTCCTTCCTTGATGAAGGCGGCTGGGTCCTGTGTATCGCGCTGACAATTTTCTTTGCTTTAGCGTTCTCTTCGTATCAGCCGGGTGCTGCGGAGAGTAATCAGGTCGGCCAGGCCGGCTATCTTTTGGCCGACTTCTTGTGTCGGGCTTTGGGTTTGGCTTGTTATGTCATCCCCGGGATGTTGTTGTTCGGGATGGCGCTGCGGTTTCGTTTAGTCCGCTGTCCTGCGCCGCTGATTCAGGTAGCTTCTTTTGTCGTCTTCACGCTGGCGAGTGCGGCCTTTTTGGCTTTGTGGCTTGATGGGCGCCCACTCTTTCAGGCCGGAGGCTGGATCGGCGGATTCGTTGCCCTGCATCTCCGACAAGCCGGAAATCTTGTCGGCGCTTATTTATTCCTGTTTCCGCTCTTGCTCCTCTCCTTTATGGGAACGGCGCAAATCTCGTTGGTGAAAGCGGGTGCCGGAGTGCTGTCTGGAGGAAGCATCCTGGGACTATTTGCGTGGCGTCGACTGCGGACGATTCCGCACCGGGTGCGGCGGCTGGTGGTGGGATTGACAACGTGGTGGAGGCAGCGCTGGAGAAGAGACGCTGGCCTCCTGAGCTCTGAAGAGTTTGAATCTCAGGTCGATCGCCTCAAGAAAGAACCGGCGCGGCCACCTGTCTCACGGAAGAAAAAATCCCGTCTGGGCCAAGCGCAGGAGGATGAAGCGGGCGAAGCGAGGCAAGAAGCCAAGCCTCCGATCATCATCAGCCGGCCGCCCGCCTCGGAAGACAGAGTGAAGAAGGGCCACTCACGTCCGGCCTTCGTGCCTACCCCAACGCAGGGGGTGGATAATCGGCCGTATCACCTCCCGTCCCTCTCCTTGCTGGATCCGCCCGTCCGGTTAGCGGTGAAGGTCGATGAAGGGGCACTCCACGCCAGCTCGCAGATTTTGGAAAGTAAACTGAATGACTTTGGTGTGTCCGGGAGTGTGGTCGCCGTGCGACCAGGGCCGGTGATTACAACCTATGAGTTTGAGCCCGCCCCGGGTGTCAAGGTCAATAGAATTGTCTCATTGGCGGATGATCTGCAGATGGCCTTGCGTGCGGTCTCCGTCCGTATCCTGGCCCCGATTCCTGGCAAAGCCGTTGTGGGCATAGAAGTCTCGAACCCTAAACGCGAGAAGGTGTGTATACAGGAGATTCTGGGCAGCACGGTGTGTCAGCAAACAGAATCGCCTCTGGCGCTTGCTCTGGGCAAAGATACGGTTGGCAATCCTGTGGTCGCAGATCTCTCGCGTATGCCCCATCTGCTCGTTGCCGGGGCGACGGGGACAGGGAAATCGGTTTCCCTCAACGTCATGATTATGAGTATTCTGGCCCGCGCGACGCCCCGAGACGTCCGCTTCATCATGATAGACCCGAAGATGCTGGAGCTGTCGATCTACGAAGGGCTGCCGCATCAGCTTTCGCATGTGATTACGAATCCCAAAGAAGCCGGTGTTGCCCTCTTAGAGGTCGTCCGGCGCATGGAATATCGTTATAAGCTGCTTAAGGATAAAGGTGCGCGGAATCTTGCCGCGTATAACCGCGCGCTCGAAACCGGGGAAGTGGG
>CAUZQN010000222.1:0-5483 GCA_963581605.1 uncultured Binatia bacterium (SeqCode) | reverse complement strand
GAACGCACCAGGCCAACCACGTCAAAACCTTTGGTTTCGAGTGCGCGGACTAAATTGTTTCCAACCAGACCCGTACTGCCTGTGACAAAGACTTTCATAAGAGACCTCCTGTAGCCCTGGATACCTGCCTGCGCAGGTATGACAATGCCGTAGGTCGGATTAGCGTAGCGTAATCCGACATCTCAAGCGTGTAATCCGACACCTCAAAACTGTATCAATACCCACGCAGCGCTTTGGCCGCCTCTTCCCAGTGTTCACCGTCGAATGCGCTAATTTTCAGGCTGGAGATATCGGGCCCGTCAAGGCAACGCACGTTGATTGCCCATTTGTCTGGTGCCAGACGGGGGTGGGAGAAGGTCTGAATCCCACACGCACGACAAAAATAATGCTGGGCTGTCTTGGTGTTGAATTGATACATGCTGAGTGCGTCTTCACCAGCGGTAATGCGAACCTGCTCAGGTTCGGCTCGAAAATGCAGCGCGCCTTTCTTGCGGCAGATGGAACACGTACACTCCACTACGTTGACGATGTTAGCAGTGACCTCAAATGTGACTCGGCCGCAGTGGCACGAGCCGGTGTAAGTTGGCATGGTCTCCTCCTTCGGATTTCCCCGGGATTTCCTCTCCAAGAAAAATGTAGCGCGGATGAGGGATGGTTGGAATGCAGGTGAGGGTGTAATTCTCGTCAGAGATGACTGTCTACAATTCTGATTCCCCTCACCTGAATCCTCTCCCCTGAGGGGCGAGGAAATAGTAGCCCAATCAACCCAGCGCGTACGTCCGTTTCAGATACGCCACAATATCGGCCGACTCGAACATGGCCGTATGTGTATTCGGATCAATCAAATACGGCACCAGCATTTTGCCGGAGCGGGCGACAAATGCTGCACGGCGCGGGCTGCCCTGGGCAACGTTGTGGAGCAGGTAGGGAATCTCAAGCTCGGACAAGGTCTCACGCACCAGGCGACAAAATGGTGAGCCTTCATAACTGTACAGCTCAAGCAATTCTTGCGGCGGTGTAGAGCGGCGGTAGAATGACCCACGTCCGGGACGGGCCAGTGAAGCCAGAGAAACGGTCAGGGTGGTCAGCAGACCCGAGGACAACATGAAGGGAACCGCGTCGCTGCCATAGTGCTCAAAGAGATAGTCATTAATGGCGTCGGATTCGTACATCTCGGCGCCGGTATTGGGATCAATAAAATATGGGAATTGGTATTTCCCACCGCGCTGCTTGACGGCTACACGATAGCGCGGCCCGCTCTTGGGGCAGGGATAAATCTTTACCTCTAAGTCCAAAACGGTGCAGGCCTCACGGACCTTGCGGCAAAACGGTCAGCCTTCGAAGTCGTACAGCTCAAGCGCTTGCTTGGGGCGCGGCCCGAGTCCTCCAATACGCTCGGCATAGCCCAAGCGGGCAACAGTAGATAGGACCGAAGTCGCAACATTAAGCGCACGCATGAACCGCTATCCTTTGTTAGAGAGTACCCAATTTAGCGGTTCATATACTGCTGCATTTTTTGGCGATTCTCTTGGAGCTTCTGATCCATGTTCGTTTCCGTATAGGTTGGATCAAAGCTAAAGATGCGGTTCGGAATGGACGCCTCAGTGATATGCAGAACCCGGAACGCATCAATGTTAGACTCACCAGAATTCCCAGTTTTGATCCGATATCCGGCCAGCGGAAACCCCTGCTCCTGAATGGCGTCTCTTGGACCTTTTTGTTTTTTCTGGCCCAGCCCACCCATGGCGCTTTTTCGACTGTCATTAAATTTTTCCATCATGGCCCGTATCCTCGAAAATTTCTGGGTGACACAGCCCAGCGCTTTCTTCTGTTCTTGAACGGCGCGGTACACGTCGCAGCGGATGGTGCCTTGGCCTTTGATCCGGATCGATTCTGTTGCCAGCTTTTTGACTTGTGGTGGAGCAGACGGTCCTGCGACTCCCATGCCTAGCATGTTGGCCATGCCTGGGTTGAATTGTTGCATGGCTTGCATGCTTTGTAGCATACGCTGTCGTTCTGCGGGGTTCTTTGTTTTGGTCAGTTATTCTTGCATGCGCTGCTGGATCATGGTCTGCATATCCGACTGAGCGGATTGCGTGGCTTTGACTGTTTTGGCTATTTCTCGCCGACTGAAAGTAATCACTTCTTTCTTCGCGGGCTGGACAAAGTGATACGTGTCACCTTCGATGAGCATATAGCCGCCGCGACCATCTCCTTGCTCAAACCCGCTGATCTTGATTTTGTCACCTTTGGCTTGAAAGAGAATTTCCTATTCTTCTTGCACCCCTCTGACGTTTTCCCAGCCTGCTAGCAGGTCGGCCATGAGCTTTTTTCGATCAGGATAGGCATCTGGGGCCACGTCCATCGTCTTCATCACAAGGGTGAGGTCAGCGCCGGCTGCCAGGCCTGGGGAAAAGCCGCTCAGTCCGAGCAGGAGTATTCCCATAAACGCGATGGATTTGCAGGATGTACAGGATGTGATGGATTGGTGCTGCGGCATTTTCATGCTGTCTTTTTTCTAGGATAGTGCAGAATAGTACGAAATAATGCTAGTCGTTCTCGATCCAATCAATAACCCGTTCTTCAAATTCTTGTGGCGGAATCGTGTCTTCAGAAATGACTTTGCCGCGCACGGAGATACCGGCCTGATGGACGGTCTTGTGACTATGTGAGACCAAGGGATGCCACCAGGCCAGGTCTTTCCCTTCGGCCAGGCGTCGGTACGCGCACGTCTGCGGAAGCCAGGTGATGGTATGGATGTTCTTGGGTGACAGGCTGATACAGTCGGGGACAAGTTCGGTGCGCTGCGTATACTGGCTGCAGCGGCACTGCTTTAGATCCAGTAGGCGGCAGGCCACGTTGGTGTAATGGATCCTGCCGGTGTCTATATCTTCCAGCTTATTCAGGCAGCAGCGCCCACAGCCGTCACACAACGACTCCCATTCTTCTGTGCTCATTTCGGACAGCGACTTTGTTTGCCAAAAAGGCTGTGACTCGGTTGTCATGTTTCGTCACTCGATCTGTACGTGTTGAAGAAACGATTATTTCAACCGTGCTATGACTTTAATTTCGACCCAGGCGCCGGGAAAAGCCAGTTCTGTTATCCCAATCGCCGTCCACGCCGGGAAGGGGTCTTTCATATAGAGGTCTTTGACCTTCATAAAAGCAGCGAGATTTTTTTGCAGGTCAACGTGGAAGGTCGTCATCTCGACGACATCGTCGAATGACGACCCGGCTGCTTCCAGCGTGGTCTTCACATTCTCAAATGCTTGGGTGAACTGTGTTTCCGCATCGTCTGAAATCTTATTCCCCTCGCCAGTTCCAAGTTGTCCGGAACAGAAGAGTCGATCTCCGTCTTTGACTGCCGGGGCAAAGTGGTAGTCATTATAATATGCTTCCATACCCTTTGGGATAACAACGTCTTTGGCCATAGTGTCTCCTTTGCTTGTGTCTGACTCGTTGGGTTGAGAACCAGGCTGGACTGTAACACTTTGGCAAAGCCGCTCGCAAGCTAAGCTATAGGATGGATCTATGCGAGGGCAGATAAGAGCCACTCACAGAACTCTGTCTTATGCTATCGGCCTGGATACCTGCTTGCGCAGGTATGACACAAAACAGATTGTCAGAGGCCAGGGGGAATTCCTCACGGGTGTTCTTTTCAGCTATATCTACAGGACACCATTATGAGTGGAGAAGGAAAACAATGGTGAAATATGTCAATGTCACTCTGATCGTACTGGCTTTTTTGTCTGCCTGTGCCACGTCGCCTTTGGGCCGACGTCAGTTGCGCCTCTTTCCGGCGTCGGAAGTGAACGCCATGGGTGTGGCCGTGTTTGCGAAACTCAAAAAAGAAACCCCTGCAGCGAAAAGCGGGAAAGTAAACCGCTACGTGCGCTGTGTCGTCAATGCGATTACGGCTGCACTGCCGGGCACTGGCGGACCAGGCTCGTGGGAGGTCGTCGTCTTTCAAGATGATGCGGTGAATGCGTTTGCCCTGCCTGGAGGAAAAATCGGCGTGTATACCGGCTTACTCAAGGTCGCCCAAAACCAGCATCAGTTGGCAGCCGTGCTGGGGCATGAAGTGGCGCATGTGCTTGCCAACCATTCTAATGAGCGTGTCTCGACCGCGTATGCCACCCAGACGGGAGTGCAGCAGATGGCCAAGATCTTTAGTGGTGCGTCAGCGGCAACCCAAGAGCGAGCCTTGGCCGTGCTCGGGGTTGGCGCCCAGTTCGGCGTAGCTTTGCCTTTTGGTCGGACCCAGGAAAGTGAAGCCGACATTATCGGGATCGATCTCATGGCGCGCGCAGGCTTTAATCCGCGTCAGAGTATTCAATTGTGGAAGCGTATGGATGAGGCCGGCGGCGCTCGACCGCCGGAGTTTCTCACGACTCATCCTTCACCCCAGACGCGTATTGAGGACCTGCGTAAACGTTTGCCCACGGCTTTCCCGCTGTATGAAAAGGCGCGTCTCGCAGGCAAGAAGCCGCGCTGTAGGTAAACGGTATGCGCGACGGCAGGACTGGCTCTGCCGGTTGCTGAACGCTACTCCCTAGAAGGGGTTTGGAAACTCACCCGTACATGTCATTGCGAGCGGAGCGAAGCAATCTGAGACGGAGAAAGAGATTGCTTCGTCGCCTCTGGCTCCTCGCAATGACAGGTCCTCTCCACTTTCCAAACACCCTCTAACTCTATGAAGAGGTGGGTTCTTTTGATTCGGCCCGCGTTCGAAAACTCACGATCCAGAGCACGACTATGCCGCCCGTAATCGCCACATCTGCAACATTAAAGACGCCGGTTCGCAGCGGACCAAGACCCAGGTTCAAGAAATCAATTACTCTGCCGTCGTGAAAGACCCGGTCGAGCATATTCCCGATTCCTCCGGCTAAGACGAAGGATAACGCAATAAAGGATGCCGAGGCGATATTCCATTGCAGCATGAGGAATACAGATAACCCGACCAGCAGGACCGCGGTTGCAACGGTGAGTATCCAAAACCGTAGCTGAGGAGAAAGTCTGTTGCCTAGCCCCAGAAAAGCGCCACGATTCTCTGTGTAGTGTAAGCGTACGGTATCGCCCAAGAAGGACAGCGGCGGCGAGCCGCGTAACTGCTGAGTCGCGATCTGCTTCGTGACCTGATCGCAGCCGATGCTCGATATCAGGATGCAGAGGGCAAGCAGCAGCCGTGCGTGTTTGGTGACTGTGGTCATCCGGAATCCTGTGCGCTGTTTTATTCGGACACAAGGCCCTGAAAGCGCAGGAATTGTTGGGCCGATTCGTGTGGCCGTTCGATCATCGGAATATGGCCGATATTTTTCATAATGACCACGTGGCTATCGGGAATGAGCGCATTGAGTATGGCTGCACCTGACACATGCAGCAGGCGATCTTGATCGCCCCACGTAATCAGGGTCGGCGCTTGAATTTTCTGTGCCTCGGATTCCAGAGACGCCGGGTTGGCAATAAAGTCCTGGATAATTTTT
>CAUZQN010000221.1:0-5486 GCA_963581605.1 uncultured Binatia bacterium (SeqCode) | reverse complement strand
TAGCGCCGTAGATGGATTCTCCTCCGGTACCATTGCCGTTGGTAAAATCGCCGCCCTGACACATGAAGTTGGTAATGACGCGGTGGAATGTCGAACCCTTATAGTGCAGGGGTTTCCCGGATTGGCCCTCACCTTTCTCTCCGGTACACAGGGCACGAAAATTTTCGGCTGTTTCAGGCACCACGTCAGCTCTGAGCTCTATAACGATACGTCCTGCAGATTCCTCACCAATGGTGATGTCAAAAAAGACCTTCGGATTAGTTTGGTCACTCATGCTTTCCTCATTTCCTTACCTATATATATTCTCGACACAGAGAGTGGTGTCCGGCACAGCCTGTAGAATTTTGGCGCAGCCTGAAGAATTGAGGCGTAGCCTATAGAATTTATTGGAGTGAGACTAGGCGCTCTAAGCATGCATAACAAAACTGCCTGAAGCACGTTGTCAGCGCCACGGCCCCTCTCCCCTGGATTCCCGTTTTCACGGGCCCGCTTCTATAGGAATGACTGTCCTTCTTGTGTCATACCTGCGTAGGCAGGTATCCAGGCCTCCGGGACAAGACGGAGTGTTGCGAGGGACTCTAAGGTGTACCCAGATATCCCAGCCTATCTCTGCTCGGACACGCCGTTCAGCTAAACCGTACCGACACTGCTCCTATGTCGGAAAAATCAGCCGTGTAGATCCCTGCTTGAGTGACGGCATGATGACAAAACGATCCGGTAATAACGCGCTGTCCCGGCTCTAAGCCTAAGCCGAAGTTATCCAGCAGCCGGCATAAACGTGACAGTGAAAGATACGGATCAACCATCGTCGCTCCCGGCGTCTTCGTCTCGACAACCTGGCCATCGCGGGAGAACTCGACCGTTGTATCTACAAGCCCCTCTCGTACCGGGACTTCCAGTCCGACGACTATGCCCCATTGCGCTAAGCCATCGGCTAACAAAGGCGCATGCCCCTTGTCCGGCTGGACGCGAATCTCGTTGATCTCAAATGCCGGGGCAACTGCGCGGACGGCCGTCTTGGCGTGCTTACGGTCTATTCCATTCCTCCCATTCCCAGGCAACGGTGAGCCGATGATGAGACATAATTCCGGCTCGATATGACAATTCATAATAGGGCCAACGGGAACTGTCGCGCCGGAACGGAAAATCCGACTGTGGAGCACATAGCCGAACGGCCGAAAGTCTTTCCCCATGCGGTCTCGGGCTTTACCCGATGTCAGCCCGACCTTCCAACCGCCTAGACTCTCTCCTTCGGCCTCAAAACGATTGAGAACGCGGAGTTGTAGAGCGAGAGCCGCGTCTAACTCGGATTGGATCTGGTCAATACGGGATGGTTGGGTACCGTTTCGTCGCGCTTCGTATAGGTCGTGGATTAGTGCGTCTTATTCTGCCGGCACGTTTTTTTCCTTATTTAACGCAACTTCATGTCGGGTTACGCTGCGCTAACCCGACCTACT
This sequence comes from uncultured Binatia bacterium (SeqCode), assembly GCA_963581605.1. GTDB lineage: Bacteria > Desulfobacterota > Binatia > Bin18 > Bin18 > Bin18. Next base: position 4,029 of record CAUZQN010000221.1, on the reverse strand, counting down.
GTCTCTACGGTCGAGAGTTAGGCAAGTATGGTAGGGCGGGTCGAGACCCGCCGATAAATGGGTGGCCCAAGGACCACCCCACCAATGTCCCTCAAGCGGTATAACATCTTCCTCGCAAGGTTGTGTCCCTACTAGGGGCATGGCAAGATGCTCCTGCTTGGCGAAAGCCAAACGCCAGAGGCGGCATGAATAAGGAGGGCGCTATGTCTGAACTTTCCGGTCTTTCGGATCTCGCGTATGCGACAACAATAGAAATCGCGGACAAGATCCAAAAGAAAGAGATTTCAAGCCGCGAAGCACTGGACTATTTCCTCGCCCGGGTGGAGTCACTCGACAAATCGATCAATTGTGTGGTGACGATTGATGCCGAGCGGGCTCGGGCTGAAGCCGATACAGCCGATGCGGCCTTAGCGCGCGGGCAGAGCCTCGGGCCGTTGCACGGCGTGCCCATAACAATCAAGGATTCTTTCCAGACCAAAGGGATGCGGACCACGTCGGGCGCGCCGGAACTCAAAGACTTTACGCCGGAAGAGGATGCCTGGCCGGTGGCGCGGCTACGCGAGGCCGGAGCCATTATTTATGGCAAGACTAATCTGCCCATCTATGCTGGTGATCTGCAAAGCTATAACGAGATTTTCGGTACGACCAATAACCCGCACGATACGTCACGCACCCCTGGCGGGTCGTCCGGCGGCGCGGCTGCCGCACTCGCCTGCGGCTTTACGCCGCTGGAACTTGGCAGCGATATCGGTGGCTCCATTCGTTTGCCATCACACATGTCCGGTGTGGTGGGTCACAAGCCGAGCTATGGCATTGTCCCTGCGCATGGGCAGATTCCGGGTCCGCCCGGGACATTGACGCAGGCCGACCTAGCCGTGGCCGGTCCGATGGCGCGCAGCGTCGAAGACTTGGAACTCGGCCTGGATATCATGGCCGGACCGGATCGGTGGAATCATCCGGCCTGGCGGCTCGAACTCCCGGCGGCTCGAAAAAAAGAACTCAAGGACTACCGGATTGCCGCCTGGCTGGACGACACACGTTGTCCGGTTGAGCCTGAAGTCAAGGCTGTGCTCGAAAATGCGGCTCAAACGCTGGGCAATGCCGGTGCGCGTGTGGATACAGACGCGCGTCCTGACTTCTCTTTGGAGAAAGTGGCGCACACGTTTATGGCTCTGTTGCAATCTGCGCTTGCCGGCGGGGTATCCCGAGACAAAATTGAGGAATACGCCCGGTCAAGCGGGAATACGTCGACCGATCAGACCCGGCTCTTGTTCGCCATGCGGCATCGTGAATGGCTCAGCTATAACGAACGTCGGATGCAGATGCGCAAACGCTGGGAGGAGTTCTTCAAGGACTGGGACATCATGTTACTGCCGGTCATGTCGTGTCCGGCAATAAAACACGACCAGTCCGAACCCCAGGCCGCGCGACTGGCCACCGTTGGCGGTGAGCAACGTCCGTATTGGGACTTGGTGACCTGGATGGCGCCTGCGGGTGTTTGCTTGCTGCCTGCGACAGTCGTTCCTGTTGGACGTTTAGATAACGGTTTACCCATAGGCATCCAAATCGTGGGTGCCTACCTCGAAGACCGTACCACCCTGGATCTTGCCAAACGGCTTCTTGATATGTCGGGTGGCTGTCCACGCCCGGCTGGCTTTTGAGCAAGAAAGGAGAATGTTATGTCACAACTGGATGGAAAAGTCGCCCTGATTACGGGCGGCGCACGCGGCATAGGGAGAGGCATCGCCCTTGCGCTGGCAAACGCGGGCGCAGACGTGGCAGTGGCGGATATTGAGACAATGTCGAGCAGCGTGCAGCAGTATGGGGCGGCTGCTGTTGGCGGCTTTACACAAGCCCGGAAAACTGCGGAAGAAATTACAGCGTTGGGCCGTCGTTCGCTGGCGATTCAAGCCGATGTCACCAAAAAAGAAGACAATGTACGTATGGTGAAAGAAACGGTCGATGCGCTCGGCGGTCTCGACATTATGGTATGCAACGCCGGGGTGGTGAATCTGGTGCCGGTAGAAGAGATGTCGGAAGAGGCCTGGGACATCATTTTTTCGGTGAATGCCAAAGGCGTCTTCTTATCGTGCCAAGCCGCGATTCCAGCGCTCAAGAAACAAGGCGGTGGCTGTATTATCAATATTGCCTCAATCGCGGGCAAGAGCGGCTTCGGCGGGCTGTCTCATTATTGCGCCTCAAAGTTCGCGGTTGTAGGCTTTTCCAATTCGCTGTCAAAAGAGCTGGCTAAGGAGAATATACGCGTCAACGCGATTTGTCCTGGTATTCTGCGTACCCAAATGTGGGAATACTTGGCGGAGTCGTTGAAACAGCCGAACGAGTCAAAAGAAGACGCCTGGCAGCGCTGGGTCAAGAACGTGATCCCCCAAGGCCGTCCGCAAACGCCGGACGATATCGGCCAACTGGCGGTGTATCTGACATTAGCCGAAAACGTCACCGGCCAGGCTATAAACGTCGATGGTGGCATCGAACTACACTAACTACACTAGGGAGTTTTGCATGGAATATCGTTCTTTTGGACAAACGGGTATCAAAGTTTCCGCCATTGGCGTGGGGTGCTGGGAAATTGGTGGCGGCTACGGGTCAATTGAAGAACAAGAATTCACGACAGCCGTGCACAAGGCGCTCGATCTGGGTATCACGTGTTTTGATACGGCCGAGGCGTATGGTTTTGGTGCGTCAGAGCGTTCGCTGGCCAAAGCGCTTGGCGAGCGGCGCAAGGACGCCGTTGTCGTGACCAAATTCGGCATTGGCTATAAGGAAGCGAAAGAGACTAACTACCGTGACAGCAGCCGCGACCGGGTCATGGTGTCGATTGAGAAGAGTCTCAAGAGTCTGAATACAGACTATGTGGACGTGTATATGGTTCACTGGCCGGATGTGAACACTCCGTTTGAAGAGACCATGCGGGCGCTGGACGACATCGTCCAGCAGGGCAAAGCGCGTGCTATTGGGGTATCCAATTTTCGGCCTGAGCAAATTAAAGAGAGCATGAGGACCCGGCGGGTGGACGTCGCCCAGTACTGCTGGAATATGTTTGACCGGCGTATGGACCAGGAGATTCTTCCCTACTGCCGTGAGAACCACATGGGCGTCATGGCGTATGGCTCACTGGCGTATGGTTTACTGACCGGGACTTTTAGTGCGGACATGACCTTTGACGAAGGCGACTGGCGCGCGCGCCAAGGCCGCATGGGTGGCATCAACCTGTTTCAGACCATGTTCGGCCCGGATTACTTCCCCAAGAACATCAAGGCAGTGGAAGAACTCAAAAGCATGGCCGCGCGCTATCGTAAGAGTTTGCCTCGATTTGCCCTACGCTGGACGCTGTCGCATCCTGCGGTGAGCGTGGCGTTAGTCGGCTGCCGCAAAGCGGCAGAAGTCGAGGATAATGTAGGCGCGCTAGGCTGGGATATCGCGCAAGAAGACTTTGCCGAAATCGACGCGATCTTTGAGCGGAACGGTGTCGAGACGTGTCCGGATATGTGGTTGGAGCGGGACTAGGCAATAGGGGTGCTAGGACATTCGATGGAGGGCAGCCCGGTGTGGCTGCCCGTCTTCTCTCGGCTCTTTAGCCTCGCCACCACGAGGTTTTCGCCCCACTCCTGTCAGACCGTTGCCGAACGCCAAGAATAACGGCTAATTCCTGCCACACGCGCGATTCTACCTGGCGGAAGAAATCGCTGCCCTCAAAATCTTTTTCTAAAACTGCTGCGGTGTCATGCGCAAACAGCTTTTGCATCCAGGTGTCAAATGGGACGGGCGGAAGAAACGAAAAAGCTTTGAGTTTATCGGACGCATCCAGCATGCCGGTGCTGACTTTATTGGCCAGAAAATAGCTGCGTGATTTATGCTGGAGGCGTTTATTCACCCCCGAGATTTCCATCAGCATGCTCAGCGCGGTACGCCAACTGATGTTGTCTTCTTCGAGCACAATCAGGTTGAGATCGCTGAGTGTGGCTGCAGCGAGGCTCAGACTTCCCAATCCGGCTTGCGTATCGAAAATGA
>CAUZQN010000220.1:0-5490 GCA_963581605.1 uncultured Binatia bacterium (SeqCode) | reverse complement strand
GCTGAGGGAGATGGTTCTGGGCTGCAATCCGTGCAGGCGGAGACGTGTGAACGGGCAGACACGAGACCAAGCTTCCTGAAAGGAGCCCTACGAGAAGCAGCCTGATGCTGAGCTGCGGGCGAACGCTAGACACTCGAACGCGAGACATGGGGTTTCCATTACAGAAAGATACCCACGTTGCCAATGTCCCTTAGCAGGTATGACAAAAAAGGACTGTCATTCCCGTGGAAACGGGAATCCAGAGGGGTGGGGCCGGGGGGCTGACAACCTGCTCCGGGCAGTTTTGTTAGTGGTTCTTAGCTGTTGCTTAATTTCGTTATGCTCTTGCCCTAGGCCAGGACACTGATTAAGTAATCACACAAGGAGTAGGTTTAGTGCTAAAGAATGCGGCCATCGGGATATTTGATTCGGGGATCGGCGGGCTGACGGTTTTGCAGCAGGTTGCGCATCTCCTCCCCCATGAGCGTCTGGTCTATCTGGGTGACACCGCACGTTGTCCGTATGGAACGAAATCCCCTGATATTGTGGCCCAATACGCGTGCGAAAATAGCGACTTTCTGGTTGAACGTGGCATAAAAATGTTAGTAGTGGCATGCAATACGGTATCTGCGGTTGCGCTGGAGGCATTACGCGAACGCTACCAGATGCCGGTAATCGGGGTGATCGAGCCGGGTGCACAGGCGGCGCTGGGCTGTAGTACGAACCGCAGAATCGGCGTCATCGGGACGGAAGCCACGATTGCGAGTCGTGCCTATACGCGGGCCTTGCGCACCCTTGACCCGGATGTTGAGATCTATACACGTCCGTGCCCGTTGTTTGTGCCGCTGGTCGAAGAAGGCTGGGTAGAAAACGAGGTGGCACGCTTAACTGTCGCCGCCTATCTGGGTAGCCTTAAACGGAGCGGTATCGATACTCTGATTTTAGGCTGTACGCATTATCCTTTGTTGAAAAATGTGATTGCCGCCTTCCTTGGGGACGGAGTGCGTTTAGTAGACTCGGCTGAGGAAACAGCACGGGTCGTCAAAGCCACCTTGCTCAGCAAAGACCTGGTCCGGCACAATATACCAGGAGATTTACACGGAGCTTCGCACGGAGAATCGAGCTTTTTCGTCACCGATATGCCAGACCAGTTTGTCAAAGTCGGCGCTCGCTTTCTGGGCGAGGTTGTTGAATCAGCCGTTCGCATTGAGCGCTGAAAATAGAACGAGTGAGCGGCGAGAGGTTGCAGCGGTTATAGCGCGTGCTGGTGATAATACCCGCACACGAGCTGCCTCTGGTATAATGAGGCCCACATATCCTGCGTCAGGTATGCGTAGGTACAAATGAAGTAGGTGAATTAACAATGTTATCACGTCTTGCCCAGAAGTTATTCGGCAGTAAAAACGACCGCGAGCTGAAACGCATGCAGCCGTTGGTGGACGAAATCAATCAGTTCGAAGCGGAATTGCAAAAACTCAGTCTGGAGGAGCTGCGAGCCAAGACCGACACTTTTCGGAGCCGTATCCAGGAGGCCACGCAGGCGATGCGTTCCCAGCTGAAGGACGTTACTCAACAGGCCCGCGCAAGTGAAGATCGGGAAGGGCGGGAAGATTTTCAGGAGGAAGCCGAACAGCTTGAGCAAGAGTTGCATGCCGCAGAAGCGGATGTGCTGGATGAAATTCTCCCGCACGCCTACGCTGCAGTCCGCGAAGTCTCGCGGCGAGTGACTGGTATGCGCCACTTCGATAGCCAACTCGTTGGTGGCATTGTCCTCCACCAGGGCAAAATCGCCGAGATGAAAACTGGCGAAGGAAAAACCCTGGTCGCCACACTGTCGCTATATCTGAACGCGCTCCTGGGCCGTGGGTCGCATCTGGTGACAGTCAACGACTATCTCGCTCGACGGGACGTACAGTGGATGGGCCCCATTTATTACGCGCTTGGACTGTCTACGGCTTCCATCGTGCACGATACGAGCTTTGTCTTTGATCCGACGCATGTGGTCAAAGATTATCGGTATATGAATTTGCGGCCGGTGAGCCGCAAGGAAGCCTACGGCGCGGATATCACCTATGGAACGAATAATGAGTTCGGATTTGACTATCTGCGCGACAATATGAAGTTCAGTCTCGACGAGTATGTGCAACGTGAGCTGCAATATTCTATTGTCGACGAAGTGGATAATATCCTCATTGACGAAGCGCGCACCCCGCTGATTATTTCCGGACCGGCTGAGGAATCGACCGAGAAATATTACAGCATTAACCGGGTCATTCCCCGCCTGCAGCGAGAATCTGACTACGCCGTTGATGAAAAATTGAAAGCAGCCACACTGACTGAAGAAGGGATAGCCAAAGTTGAGCGCATTCTCGGCGTGCGTAACCTGTATGATCCGACCGAAATCGGGACCTTGCACCACGTTAATCAAGCCCTCAAAGCCTACGCGCTGTTTAAACGTGATATCGACTACGTGATCAAAGACGGTGAGGTGATGATCGTCGACGAATTTACCGGCCGTCTCATGCCTGGCCGGCGTTGGTCGGATGGCCTCCACCAGGCCGTAGAAGCGAAAGAGGGAGTTCGCATACGCGAGGAAAATCAAACGCTTGCGAGCATTACCATCCAGAACTACTTTCGCATGTATCGTAAGCTTGGCGGGATGACGGGAACCGCCGACACTGAAGCGGTCGAATTCAAGAAAATTTATGATCTTGACGTTCTCGTTATTCCCCCCAATCGCCCCATGGTTCGCCTCGACTATCCGGACGTGGTGTATAAAACGGAGCGCGAAAAATTTGAGGCGGTGATTGAAGATATCCTGGACTGTCATAGCCGCGGCCAGCCTGTTTTAGTCGGAACCATATCGGTCGAGAAATCAGAACACCTTGGCCGCTTGCTCAAGCGTAAAGGTGTCAAGCACAACGTTCTGAATGCCGTCAATCATGAAGCCGAGGCGAATATCATTGCCCAGGCCGGACGCTTTGGTGCCGTCACCATTGCGACGAATATGGCCGGGCGTGGAACTGACATTTTGCTGGGCGGCAATCCCGAGTTTTTGGCTCGGTCCGAAATCGAGAAAAAATGGGTGAATAAAGCCAGTGCTGCTCGGACAACGAAGGGGACCAAGACCGCCAAGACAGAAAAGAGTTATGAGGAGCAGCTTGAAGAAATCCGTGCGGACTATACTGACGCGATGGCCCAGGCGCGAGAAAAATATGAACCTGCCTGGAAACCTTTCGAAGAGGAACGCAATAGCGCCCTGCAGCGGATGACGGAGACGTATCGCCCCTATTTACACGCAACATTGCAAAAGGCCCGCGCTGACTACGGGTCGGCAGCCGCGCAGCTTGATACCGCAGGTGGAGGCGTTTCACCTGCGCAGTTGGACACCTATACTGAGACGTGCAAAACCTATGAACAGGCTTTGTCTGAGTATGACAAGGTTGTCGGTCCCGCGTTGGATGAAGAGCGCCAGCACGAGTATGATGCCACCCGCAACGACCTGCTCACCGTTCTGACAGAAGATGGTGCAACTGCGGCGACGTCTGAACGATTTGGCCTGGTTCGCAGCCGATACGAGCGTTGGCTGCAGACGTACTGCGAGTCCATCGTGCAGATGGCGGGATCGGCCTTGAGTGACAATGGGCGCGTGCAGGAGGAATACCAGCAAGCACGCCGTACCTACGAAGAGAACCAGCACGTGTACCAGGAGGCCGACCGGCATTACGAAGAAGAGCATAAGCCGTACGAGCAGGCCATTGCTGAAGTGGAGAGTCTATACGAGGACAAACGGAGAGAGCACGTGCAGGTGCTCGAAGAGGTACGTGAGCAACTTGAGAAAGCTCCTGACCTCTATTACCAGAATTTCAAAGAAGGGCTCGCGCGATACGAGCACATCTGTCGTGAGGAACGAGACCAAGTCGTCGCTGCCGGAGGTGTCCATATTCTTGGCACTGAGCGCCATGAGTCGCGTCGGATCGACAACCAGTTGCGGGGCCGGTCAGGCCGTCAGGGCGACGCCGGCTCATCTCGTTTCTATCTTTCGCTTGAAGATGATTTGCTGCGTATTTTTGGCGCAGAGCGGGTACAAAAGATTATGGACCGCATGGGCATGGAGGAGGGTGAACCGATCGAACACGGCCTCGTCTCGCGCGCAATAGAAAATGCTCAGGGGCGAGTGGAGGGCCACAATTTCGATATCCGCAAACACCTCCTGGAGTACGACGATGTCATGAACAAACAGCGCGAGGTGATCTATAAACAACGGCGCGGATTTTTAGCCGGCGAGAATCTGAAGGAGGAGATTCTCGAAATCGTTGAAGGTGTCGTCGAGCAGACTACGGCAACCCACGCTGATCCCGGGCTGCCAGACGAAGAGTGGGACCCGAAGGGTCTGGATGATGCAGTGTTTCGCCAATTTGGCTTCCGTCTTGACCTCAAGGAGGAGCAACAAGCGGACCTGGCGGCCGAAGAACTGCACGATCTCGTGCGGAAAAGAGTATTGCAGCAGTATGAAGAACGCGAGCAAGCCTTCACTCCGCCTGTCATGCGCTACCTCGAGAAGGTCATCATGCTGCAAACCATGGACAGTCTGTGGAAGGATCACCTCTTAGCCATGGACCATCTCAAAGAGGGGATCGGCCTGCGTGGATACGCCCAGAAAAATCCGCTCCAAGAATACAAGAAAGAGGGGTTTGCGTTGTTCGAAGATCTTTCCGACCGGATGCAGGACGACGTGGTTGAGAAGCTGTATACGGTGCAGGTCGCGCGTGAGGAAGATGTCCAGCGTATGGAAGCCAGCGGTGCCCCTCGGCGTTCTCTCCAGACGAGCCATGGCGGCTCGATGCCACTCCAGTCCCCAGGCCAGCAACTCCTCCAGCCCGGACATGCTCAAGCTGCCCAAGCTGGCCAACCGGCTAAACCTGAGCAAGCTATTCGCACTACGCCGAAAGTGGGCCGCAATGCCCCTTGCCCGTGTGGAAGTGGCAAAAAGTATAAAAAATGCCACGGGGCGTAGCCCTTGTCATTGAAGCGTAATCATTTGAGCGAGCTGTCATGAAGGTTAAGGTCAAAAAATCGCCCGTCGTCATTCCCGGATTTCGGTTTGCGGGTGTGGCGTGTGGACTCAAACCTAGTGGAAAAAAAGACCTGGCTCTGCTTGTGTCTGACGTGCCGGCGACTGCGGTTGCCGCATTTACGACCAATCGCGTCAAAGCGGCTCCGGTATTACTCGGGGAAGAACGCCTCAAGGCCGGACGCCTCCAAGCCATTGTCGTCAATAGCGGAAATGCGAACGCCTCAACGGCGCGGCCCGGACTCAAGCTTGCCCAGGATACCTGTACGCTGGTTGGGCGCGAGCTGCGGATAGCACCAGGTCTTGTTCTACCCTCGTCTACCGGCGTCATTGGCGTGCTGCCGAAGTGGAAAAATATGCAGACAGGCATTCGAGACGCTGCTGCGGCCTTGTCTGTACGAGGTTTTTGGAACGCTTTAGCCGGGATCATGACGACC
>CAUZQN010000219.1:0-5503 GCA_963581605.1 uncultured Binatia bacterium (SeqCode) | reverse complement strand
AAACCAGCATCAGCGCGCTGCCGACCATCGTAAAAAGAAAGAACTTAATCGCCGCATATTCACGCCGCGGCCCGCCCCAAATCCCGATGAGGAAATACATCGGCAGCAGCATCAATTCCCAGAAGAGAAAGAACAGGAAGAAGTCCATGGCGCAAAAGACCCCGGTCATGGCTGTGTCCAGGAGCAAAAACAGAGCGAAATAGCCCTTCTGTGCACGCTCGATATTCCAAGACGCGAGAATGCATATAGGACACAGAATGGCCGTCAGCAAAACCATGGATATACTGATCCCATCAACACCAACGAAATAGCGAATATTGAAAGACTCGATCCAAGGCACATTCACCACGAATTGTAAATCAGCCGTTGTGGTATCGAAGCTTTGATACAGCCAGATCCCCAGAAAGAAGGCGGGAAGTGTAAAAGCCAAAGCCGTCCACTTCACTAAATCTGCGGCTTGGCGGGGAAGACAAAAAATTGTCACCATCCCAGCCAGGGGAAAGAAGATCATGAGGGTGAGAATATAGGACTCCATAACGGCTCCTTACATCACGTCCAAATTCAAAGAGACTAGCTCAACGGAGCTGGGAGACTCCCTCTTTGGTAAACATCAGACGCCAAGGAATTCGTCTGGTAGCGAGCCATAAGGCAATCCCAATAACCACCACAAGGGCGACGAATAGCATGATGACCGGGAGGAGGACTTCCACCGGTATGCGCGGCAAGAATTGGGCGGCCGCAACCGCCCCAACGATCACATATAGATAGATACTCAGGTTGCCGGTTTGCACTTGGCGGAGGCGATTACCGATCCCAAAGGTGACGTCGGCTAAGGCATTAACGAGGCCATCAATGATCCAGTCGTCGAACCGACCGACCGCCCAACCAACGCGGGCGGTCACCTTCGCTACACCGTTGACAATAAAGTCAATCACATAGCGATCAAAGTTTAAACTGAGCCAACTGAAGGCAAGCGTACCACGCACAGCCGTCGCGTGGTACAACTCATCTATATAATACTTATTGAAGACCGCCCGATACGGAACGCCACCGCCAACAGCCGTAAATATGTCGGGCGACACGGACCGGCGGTAGTACATCAAATAGGCCAAGAAGATGCCGGCTGCGGCAATCCCGACAGACGCCGCCATGAGAATATACTCAGTCGCTTCAATATGATGCTGGACCGCAGGTCCCGCATGTCCGCCAGCAAAGACGGGTGCCAGCCACTGTTCAAAAATATTACTCCCACCAAGCGCGATAGGAACGCCAAGAAAACCAGCGAAGACGGCCCCAAGCGCAAGGACGACGAGGGGATACGTCATCACCGGAGGTGACTCATGCAGATGCTCCTGCGTATGCTCGTCAGCTCGGTTCTCACCGAAGAACACCATAAACACCTGGCGAAACATATAGAAGGCCGTCATCGCCGCAGCGGCAAAGCCCAGCAGCCACAGGAACTGATGTCCTCCTGAGAACGTCTGCCACAGAATTTCGTCTTTTGAGAAGAACCCAGCCAATGGCGGAATGCCAGCAATCGCGAACGTCGATATCAAAAACGTCCAAAAGGTCAGCGGCATCTTTTCCCTGAGGCCACCCATCTTACGCATATCTTGCTCATCGCCCATGGCGTGGATGACGCTGCCCGAACCGAGGAATAAGCAAGCCTTGAAAAACGCGTGCGTCATCAAATGGAAAATCGCAGCCCCATACGCTCCGACCCCAATCCCGAGCACCATATAGCCCAGCTGACTGACGGTTGAGTAGGCCAGCACTTTCTTAATATCAAACTGGGCGAGACCGATGGTAGCCGCAAACAGCGCAGTCAACGCCCCGACTGTAGCCACCACCCCGAGGGCAACCGGGGACAGAGAGAAAAGGAAATGCATGCGAGCCATCATATACACACCCGCGGTTACCATGGTCGCGGCGTGGATCAGTGCGCTGACCGGAGTCGGCCCCGCCATGGCGTCAGGCAGCCAGACATATAGTGGAATCTGAGCCGATTTTCCGGCTGCACCCACAAAGAGGCACAGCGCGGCCAGTGTCGCGGCCGGGAGACCCCAGACCATCTGGCCTTCGAGATAATGAATAGTATGGCTCAAGTCTCGAAAGATCACCGTCCCGTGACCAGACTCGGCCAGACTCCAGAAAATAATAAAAACGCCCAGCGTGAACCCGGCGTCACCGATCCGGTTGACAATAAATGCTTTATTCCCCGCAGTGGTATTCTCGTGCTCTTTATACCAAAACCCAATGAGTCCATACGAACACAGCCCGACCCCTTCCCAGCCGACAAACATCAACAGAAGATTATCCGCAAGGACCAGCGTCAGCATGGCTGCGGAAAAGAGATTCAGGTAGGCAAAGAAGCGCCAGTACGCCTCGTCGTCACGCATATAGCCTATCGAATACACATGGATCAGCCCGCCGATCCCGGCGACAATGAGTATCATGATGCCCGAGAGCGGGTCGACCGCAAATGCAATATCGACCTGCAGGCTGCCTATATGGATCCAACGGAGTACGGAGTCGAGCAGATAGCGCTGCTCGGGTTCTACGCTAACGAGGTGGAAAAATGCGCGCAGGGCAAAGATGAAGGCAAGGCCGATAACGGAACACGCAACGATGCTGATCGCCTTCTTGCCGAAGCGCTTCTGCAGCATCGCGCCAAAAACACCGTTGATAATCGCACCAATGAGGGGAAACAGGACGATCCAGCGTAAATATGACACGAGAAGCGGGTGATCCATAGACTATCCTTGCAGGCTATCCACCGCTTCAATGTCAATCGAAGAAAAGTTCTGATAAATCCCGAGAACGATCGCCAGCCCGATGACCGCCTCAGCAGCCGCGAGCATAATAACGAAAATGGCAAAGATCTGGCCATCGTAGCCTCCCGAGGAAAAGTGCGAAAAGGCAATATAGTTGATGTTGGCCGAGTTGAGAATCAGTTCGATTCCCAGCAGAATCCCAATGGCATTTTTCCTGGTGAGCACGCAGTACAGGCCGAGCACAAAGACAGCCAGACTGACGAACAGAAAGTGCCGTAGCCCTATATCGAGCAGTAATCCATCCATAGAGATTCGTATAACGAGGGGGGTCGCCCCGTCTTAAATGGGACGCTAAAAAAAATCAAGGGAGGCTGATCACAGTTGACCGGACGCTTACCCGTCAGACACTTGTCCACGGATCTCCTTACGCGAGACCACAATCGCACCAATTAACGCGACAAGCAACACGACTGAAGCAAGCTCAAACGGCAAAATATATGGGCCTAAGAACGCTTCTCCAATCCCGAAGGTCGTCGGAGATGCAACGATCTCTGCCTGTTGCGCCCATTCAGCAGATCCAATACATACCCCCATAACCGCACCAACAACGCCAATAAGTAGGGCCGCCGGAATCCGCCCAACGGCCCGGTTTGACACGTCAACATCGGAAATACGGTGGGTCAGCATCACGGCGAAAATGATGAGCACCAAGATTCCACCAATATACACCATGACTTGTATCACAGCGACAAAATCAGCCGCCAGCATGGCATACAGTCCGGCCACGCCCATAAACGCTCCCAGTAAAGAGAATGCGGAATGTACAAGGTTATGAGAGAACGCCACGACCAGCGCAGAGCCAATCGTCAAAGCCGCGAGCAGGTAGAATATCAATGCTTCTAATGGCATAGCCCATCCTCCTCAAGCATGTGCCTGTGCTGCCTCCTCTGCTTGCTCTGCTTGCGCCTTTTTATATTTCTTCATATCCACGGACTCTGCGAACTCGGCGAGAAAGCCCATGCCTCGATCTAAGATCGGAGCGATGAGAGGATCCGTCTCCTCGCCCTTCTTCGCCTTATACGCCAACACGGGATCCTGTACGAATATCCGTATCATACTCTCCAGCGAATAGTCCGCGCCTTCGAACTCAGTGGTATGATGGATGGAGCCGGTAGGGCACACTTCGCTACACAGCCCACAGTACATACATTTGGCGATATCAATGTCAAAGCGACTTAACAGCATCGATTTCGTCTGTTTGTCTTTTGGCGCGTCAATAACAATACAGTCAATCGGACACGCCCGCTCACACGCCAGACAGCCGGTGCAAATTTCCAAATCGACTTCAAGAATTCCACGGTAGCGCAGCGGGAGTGTATCTTGAACCCGCACCGGCATCCGGTCAGGATACTGAATCGTATAGGGCTTCCGAACAAAGTGGGACAAGGTGATACTCATTCCCTCAAAAATAGTGCTCACCGCATCTTTTGCATGTGTTAAATACTGGCCGAGCCCACTTGCCATACGTCGCTCCCTTAGGCGTAGCCTTACAAGGCATAGCCTTAAATCGCCGGATTAAAATAGAGTTCGGGTTTTGCTCGGCGCAAATGATACAGAACGCGTCGGAAGAAAATAACACTGACAGCAAGCGTACCAAGGACCATGAGGTAAGGCACGAGCCGGTTCCCCTCGGGCCAAATGACCATCCACACCGCCGTACCGATCAAATTCACAAAGCTGATGGGCACCAGATATTTCCAACACAACGACATCATCTGGTCCACACGAATACGCGGCAAGGTGGCGCGTATCCACATGGCTATAAAGACCCAGAAGTAGGATTTCAGGAAAAAGACGGTAAATTGGGCGGCATTCAATAGCGCTGCATTATCGGTCCAGCCTGTAGGAATCTGCCATCCCCCCAAAAATAGGACAGTCATGAGGGCGCCCGTCACGTATAAGCTGCCCCATTCCGCCAAGAAAAACAGGGCAAACCGAAAACCGCTATATTCAGTCGTATATCCAGCAACCAATTCGGACTCAGCCTCAGGAATGTCAAACGGTGTCCGGTTTGTCTCTGCAAGGGCCGAGATATAGAACACCAAGGCCGCCAGAAACGTAAAAGGACTCTGAAAGGCAAACCACTCCCACGGCGCCCAGCCTTGCGCTTGAATAATGCCCTGAGTGCTCAGGGTGCCTGTCAGCAAAACAATCGGTAACAACGACAGTCCCGCAGGAATTTCGTAACTCACCACTTGGGCAGCGGAACGGATTCCACCCAGTAGGGACCATTTATTATTCGAAGCCCAGCCAGCCATTAACACGCCTACGGCTGAGAGTGCGACAATGGCTGTTATATACAAGATACCGACGTTCAGATCAGCGATCACCAATGCACTGCTAAACGGAATGACCACAAACGTCGCCATGAATCCCCATACCAGCAGATAGGGCGCAAAAGCGAACAGCGGCCGATCTGCGGCATCGGGAATGATATCTTCTTTCAGGATATTCTTCACCCCGTCGGCCAGACCCTGCAGAATGCCTTGGGGGCCAACGCGGTTCGGGCCCACGCGCGACTGGATGCGCGCCCAGACCCGACGCTCGAGCCAAACGGTGATGGTCACAAGAGGTAAAACAAAGCCAAAAACAACGAGAGCAGCAAAGAGGAACATGACGGCGGGATAGACTGCCTCAGCAGGCAACCCGCCGAACACTCCACTCGCCAG